>NZ_JAHHPR010000036.1:0-7892 GCF_024606255.1 Endozoicomonas sp. SESOKO3 | reverse complement strand
CGGGTGCGTTCCATCCGTGCCAGCGAGCGGCGTATTTACCAGCAGATTACCGATATTTTTGCTGAGTGCAGTGTCGACTATAATCCCAAATCAGACACCACTCGTTTGTTTTATGCCCATGTGCAGGACAAATTTCATTTTGCCATTACCGGTCACACGGCAGCAGAAATCATCGCTCTGAAAGCCGATGCCGACCAGCCTCTGATGGGCATGAATACCTACAAAAACGCCCCTGATGGTCGTGTACTGAAATCAGATTCCAAGGTGGCAAAGAACTATTTAGCCGAAAGTGAGATCAAACAGCTGGAGCGTACCGTATCCGCTTTTTTTGATTATATCGAAGGGATTATCGAACGACGCAACACCTTCACCATGGCAGGATTTGCAGACAGTGTGAATAAGTTTCTGGCCTTTAATGAGTATCAGGTTCTGGAAGGCCATGGCACCATCAGCCGCCAGCAGGCAGAGCAAAAAGCCTTTGCCGAATATGAGAAATTCAACAAAAAACAGCGGATAGAATCAGATTTTGACCGTCAAATTAAAAAACTGCTGACAAAGAAAGGTGGTGATCAATGACCGACTACAAAACCATCGCCGAATCAAAAAACTTCATCGTACTCGATCAATACACCCAGGACTGGCAGGTCAAGGACAGCTACCAGAGCGAAGCCGATCTTGAGCACGAACTGATCGAGGATTTGCAAAATCAGGGTTATGACAACGAGCTTAATCAACGTGCATGGTTTGATACAGTGTCACGGTTTTCTCTCAGGCCTGCTGCCAGGGACACAGGGCGCTACGATCGTTTTGCCAAATTCCTTGAAAGCCATGGCAGTCTGAAAAACATTCCACCCGCCAACGACTATATGCTAAGTCTTTGAGGCACTCGGCAGGCAAAGCGGCTTCGGGTGTTCTGGGACTTTTTGAGAACATACTGTTTTTTGTTAGTGGCACTTAACAAAGTGTCATGAACTTTCATTCTGAAACCGACTCAAATTAACGTCATGAAAGTTGAATGTCCTCGCTGATACAAGGGAATAGTCGCTGGAGAGAAATCAGATATGCATGATATTAAAACTAACGCCATGGAAGGCTCACAATCACCACCACCACCTAAGCGAGCTCGATTGGAAACACCCACGGGTACCAGTGCGGGTAGGCTCATCACTGTACCCGACGGGGAACAAAAGGAAAATACTACATTGCTGAATTTACCTTCAGTGACTTTTAGCCAAATTTTCCATTCTTTGAAACTTAAAGAGATTCGCAGTGTACAAAAGGTATGTACCCACCTTCGCGATGTTGTCAAAGAGAATAGAGCCTTGGCAAAAGCATGGTTTCGCCAGTTTCCTGCATCACACCAGGATCAACTGAAGATGGCCATGGCTACAAAAACGAATAAGCAAGTCTACGATTGGTTAAAGTCGTTTACGAATGATGAGACGTTAGCCAAGTCACTGTCAGATCGCCGACAGGGGGGGAATTATTTAACGGCTCTGTTGTATTTCACCAAGATTAACCTGATGTCTGGATGTAAAACATTTACTTTAGAGGACACCATCATTTGCGAGGAGCATGAAGTTGAATCAGCCCACCTCAGTGTCGATGGCCGCTATCTGGCTACCGCATGCAATGACGGAACAGTAAAAATCTATGACTACAGCACTGATGGATCACGGGTGAATACCACCATTACCCATGACAACATTGTCAGATCAGTCATCTTCAGCCCCAATGGTAAACACCTGGTGACCGCCAGTTGGGATAACACGGCGATGATATATAGCTTGGGGGACGATGGCGTATGGCAACACAAAGCAACACTTACCCATATTAACGTGGTCCTATCAGCCATTTTTAGCCCCAATAGCTGCCATGTGATAACCGCCAGCCTGGATAATACAGCGCAACTTCATAGCCTTAAGGCCGATGGATCATGGGAACCTGTCCACTTGATTCATCATAATGGTATAGTCCAAACAGCCATCTTCAGTGCCGATAGCTGCCGTGTGGTGACCGCCAGCCGGGATATGACGGCAAAAATCCACAAACGAAAGACCGATGTAGAATGGCAAGAAGAAGATAGTATTTCCCATAGTTTTGCTGTCATGTCTGCCAGCTTCGGCCCCGATTGCTGTCATGTGGTGACTGCCGGTCAGGATCGCATAGCGAAAGTCAGCATGAAGCAGGCCGATGGATCATGGGAACTACTGATTGCCTTTCACCACAAAGATCAGGTCAATTCGGCCAGTTTCAGTCCCAATGGTCGCTATTTCGTGACTGCCTGCGAAGACGGAAGCGTGACAATCTTCGGCCGACAAGCCTATGGTAAATGGGAGCAAGTAGCCATCTTTTACCATAAGGGTGCGGCCAGATCAGCTACCTTCAGCCCCGATGGTAGCCTTTTGGTGACTGCCAGTAATGACGGAACAGCGAAAATTATTGGCCAGGAGGACGATGGGACATGGTCAGAAAAAGGCAAGATTGTCCATAAAGACTCTGTCCTTACCGCCACCTTTAACGCCGATGGTAGCCGTATAGTGACCGCCAGTAGTGACAAAACGGTGAGAATCACTGAACTACGGAGAGGTAATTGATTGTTGTCTGTTGCAAAACCGCCAGACGGCAACAGTGAATCAGAGTTCATCGTGATCCGGTAGTTCCATTTTCGGTAGTGCCCTTATTTGATCCAGTGACTGCTTTGGCGCTTTAATCGTTCTGATTTTGACAAATGACTTACGTTTATGTAGCAGGCTTGAACACGCCCGAAAAAATGCTGGTGAACGTCCGTGAGCAGTTGCAGACACTGAATAACGTCAGGTTTCAGGATGGCGAGTGGCTCCGGTTTGTCGAACAGTATCTGGACAATCCCAGCGACACCATCATTGATAAAACCCGCAAGGTTCATGACGACCACATTTTTGATTTTGTGTTTGACGATGGCCATATCAAAAACATCTACCTGCTGGATAAACAGAATGTCGCCCGCAACAAAGTGCAGGTGATCAAACAGTTTCAACAAACCGGCACCCAGGCCAACCGCTATGATGTCACCCTTCTGGTGAATGGCTTACCGCTGGTTCAGATTGAGCTGAAAAAGCGCGGCATTGCCATTCGGGAAGCCTTTAACCAGGTGCATCGCTACAGCAAGGAGAGCTTTAATGCCGAGAACTCGCTCTATAAGTACCTGCAGCTGTTTGTGATTTCCAACGGTACCGACACCCGTTACTTCGCCAATACTACCCAGCGCAATAAAAACAGCTTCGATTTCACCATGAACTGGGCGAAATCCGATAACACCCTGATTAAAGACCTGAAGGATTTTACCGCCACCTTCTTTCAGAAAAACACATTGCTCAGGGTACTGCTGCACTATTGTGTTTTCGATGTCAGCAATACCTTGCTGGTCATGCGCCCCTACCAGATTGCCGCCACCGAGCGCATTTTGTGGAAAATCAGAAGTTCCTATCAGGGCAAAAACTGGAGTAACACCGAGAGTGGTGGCTATATCTGGCACACCACCGGTTCTGGCAAGACCTTAACCAGCTTTAAAGCCGCGCGTCTGGCCACTGGGCAGGATTTTATTGATAAGGTCTTTTTTGTGGTGGACCGTAAAGACCTCGATTACCAGACCATGAAAGAGTACCAGCGCTTCTCACCCGACAGCGTAAACGGCTCGGACAGCACAGCAGGTTTAAAACGCAACCTCGCTAAAGACGACAACAAAATTATTGTGACTACCATTCAGAAGCTGAACAACCTGATCAAAAGCGAGAGCCAACTGCCTGTCTATCAACAACAGGTCGTGTTTATTTTTGACGAAGCCCATCGCAGTCAGTTTGGTGAAGCGCAAAGGAACCTGAAGAAGAAGTTTAAAAAATACTATCAATTTGGTTTTACCGGCACGCCGATCTTCCCGCAAAATGCGCTGGGCGCAGACACGACAGCGAGCGTGTTTGGCCGGGAATTACACTCTTATGTCATCACCGATGCGATACGCGACGAAAAGGTGCTGAAGTTTAAAGTGGACTACAACGATGTACGACCACAGTTCAGAAACCTTGAAAAAGAAACGGATGAGCAGAAGCTCACCGCCGCTGAAAACAAGCAGGCCTTTTTGCATCCGGAACGTATTACTGAAATCTCCCGGTACATACTGAATAACTTCAGGCAAAAGACTCACCGACTGCAAGCCGGTGGTGCAGGCTTCAATGCCATGTTTGCCGTCAGCAGTGTGGATGCGGCCAAAGCTTACTACGAAAGCTTCAGAACCCTACAGAATAAAGACCATCAGGAACAACCGGGCAAAAAGCACCTTAAAGTGGCCACTATCTTCTCTTTTGCAGCCAATGAAGAACAGGATGCCGTCGGGGATATTGTTGATGAAAGCTTCGAAGTCTCCGCCATGGACAGCAGTGCCAAAGAGTTTCTGAGCGCCGCTATTGCTGACTATAACACCCACTTTAAAACCAATTTTGGTGTCGATAGCAGAGGCTTTCAAAACTATTACCGTGATCTTGCCCAACGGGTAAAAAAACAGGAAGTCGACCTGCTGATCGTTGTCGGTATGTTCCTGACGGGTTTTGATGCCCCCAGGTTAAACACCTTGTTTGTTGACAAAAACCTGCGTTATCACGGTTTGATGCAAGCCTATTCCCGTACCAACCGGATTTATGATGCCACCAAGACCTTTGGTAATATCGTCACCTTCCGTGATCTTGAGCAGCCAACGATCGACGCTATCACGCTGTTTGGTGATAAGAACACCAAAAACGTCGTGTTGGAGAAGAGCTACAAAGAGTACATGGAAGGCTTTACCGATCTCACCACAGGCGAAGCTCGCCGTGGCTATCTGGAGGTTGTCGCAGAACTGCAAAGACGCTTTCCAAAGCCTGATGAAATTATCAAAGAGCAGGATAAAAAAGACTTCGCAAAACTCTTTGGTGAATACCTGCGCGTTGAGAATGTGCTGCAAAACTACGACGAGTTTGCAGGTTTGAAAGCCTTACAAACTGTGGATATGGATAATCCTGAGACCGTCGAGGCGTTTAAAGCCAAATACTATCTGAACGACGATGACCTGGCAGCCATGCAGGCTATCGAGGTGCCTTTTGAGCGGTTAATCCAGGATTATCGCTCAACTTACAACGATACCCGTGACTGGCTACGTCGTGAGAAAGCCGCCAACCAAAAAGAAGAATCCAGCATCGACTGGGACGATGTTATCTTTGAAGTGGACCTTCTGAAATCTCAGGAAATCAACCTTGACTACATCCTGGAACTGATTTTTGAGCACAACAAAAAGAATAAAAACAAAGCCGACTTGATTGAAGAAGTCCGTCGTCTTATTCGTGCCAGTCTCGGGAACCGTGCCAAGGAGAGTCTGATTGTTGATTTTATCAACCAGACCGACCTGGATAACATCGGAGACAAAGCCAGCATCATTGATGCCTTCTTCAGGTTCGCGCAGGCTGAACAAAAACGCGAGGCCAAAGAGCTTATCCGCTCTGAAGAGTTAAACGACGATGCAGCCAGACGCTACATCAGTAGTTCATTGAAACGGGAATACGCCAGCGAGAACGGTACTGACCTGAATGCCACTCTTCCCAAAATGAGCCCACTGAACCCGCAATACAAAGCCAAAAAACAGTCAGTATTCCAGAAAATGGCTGATTTCGTGGAAAAATTTAAAGGCGTGGGCGGTCAGATTTAACCACACCGTCGTCTTTGCAAAAATCCCCCGACATAACACCCCAGGAGGTTCGGCCTTGTCATTGCCGAAAAAAATCATCACCCTGTTTGCCAGACAATCAGCAGCCCTGTCTCTTCGCCAGCAACTGTTACTGATGTTTGGTCTGCTGTTCACAGCCCTGACGCTGTCTACCGTCTTTCTGGTCAGCAGCGAACTGGAGTCCACCAGCCGTCATCAGGCTGACTCGATCGGAAACCTGCTGAGTGCCCAGACAGCCAGTGCCGCCACTGATATGCTGGTCACAGGAGACCGTCTCAGTCTCAACGTACTGCTGGGGCAGCTGGTGCAGAATCCCTATGTCGCCAAGGCCGCCATTTACAGCATTGATAATCGTGAAATAGCCTCTTCAGAAAGTGACCAGGTCGGCGAGAAAGGTGAAACCTATTCGTCACCCATACATTATCAGGACGTGATCGCAGGTTATGTCCGTCTGCAACTGGATAAAGGGTTACTGACCCAACACCCCGGTGATGCGCTGACACTGATCATTACTGTCAGTATCATTCTTCTGGTCAGTGGCTTGCTGTTGCTCTACTTTTTCGCCTCCGGCATCACTTTCCGGCTCAACCTGATTGAAAGACAGTTGCATTCTATTCTGCAATCCCCTACCAATCCCGTCTCCTGCAGAAACGAAATACTGCGACTCTCTGGCTTTGTGGAAAAGCAGCTCACTGAAAAACTGATGGATTCTGTTGAACCGGAACCCGTGGAAGAGGAAAAAGAGGAAGTCTCAGCCATTGTCAGTGTTCGTAACAAAAACATGCCCCGATTACGGCAACTGCTGGCTCCCCATGATCTGATGCACATTATTGAGACGCAAAACGAAGCTCTGAAACACGCCGCTCAACAGTATCAGGGAGAGTTAAGTTACACACCTGATGGCACCGGGTATATTCGTTTCTCCAGTCTTGAAAGTGCCTCCTTTGCTGTGGACGCCTTGAGTTGTGCCCTGTTGATTCAAAGCCTTAACAGAGTCGTTGGCGAGCAGAACATTGCTGCGCTGGAGATTGGGTTGGGAATCTGTGTCAGTGATGGCATCGCTGATTTCCCCGATACAGAACACCCCTCACAATCCGACAGTGCCGCCAGTAATGCCCTGATGCTGGCAAGCCTGCCGGGTTCGGAAGGTATTCACATGTTCCGTGACCAGCTCAACTGGCTACCTGCCGGAGAGCCCGAAATAAAAATCAGTGAACAGGGTGAGGATATTGTGGAGATCACCGGACTGCCTGCTGAACAGCAGGAAGTCATTCAGCAGGAAGCTTATGACATCAGCCGGGAGCTGGAGTTGTAAACCTGTCGTTCGTTTGGAGGGATTATGAAGCCCAATCTAACCCTAGTTAAAACAGCGATAGCTATCGCCATTAGCTTGAACTCATACGCCTACAGCAGCGGTAATTACTCAGACAACACGACGCAGACGACAACACTTACCCTGACTCCGACCACTGAAAACCAACAAATCCTGGATATAGTATTTCCAAAATACACGACGGTGTTTGGTATTAAAGTTCTGGGCACGGAAAAAGTGCCCGATGAGAAACTGCTTCATGCTGCGAGAATCATGGCTGAATATCTCGATAACAATGATGATGGTGTTGTCGATAATCAGCCAGTGCTTGATAGCTTAGTTGCACAAAAAGCCACTCTGACCATGATAGCTGACGATTCCGAGCTACAGCCCGTGCGGAATAAAGTCGGAAATAATAAGAAGCTGACCAATCTGCAAGACCTGAAAGCAAGCGAAACTCACCCAAATGGCGCAGCCAGAGGCGTATTTGATGGCGCTCTCGAAGAGGTTCTACATTTGATCACCCGTCTTGGCTACAGCAAAGTTTATCCTGCAGCGCTGGGTGAGCGACATGACTCATTGATTGCCGATGCTATGGACAAAGCTCGTGGTGGTCGGTTTGATAACATCCCGGACAGTTACCCTGCAAACGCCTGGTTCACTTATGAAGATGAAAGCTGTGACTACAGTTGTATGATCACTGAATATACTTATTTTGCACTGACTTCGATTCTTGGTGGTCAACAGTTTCCGGGCCGATTGCAACAAATCCAAAATGAATGGATTTTAAACACCCGATTGAGAGTAAAATCAGTTGACCGTGATGTTTACAATATCTTAACTAATCCG
>NZ_JAHHPR010000377.1:0-1602 GCF_024606255.1 Endozoicomonas sp. SESOKO3 | reverse complement strand
AACGACCATTCTGGCAATATCATCAAGCTCCATGCCACTCCGGGCGAAGAAGCGCTTGAGACGTTAACGCGCGGAGTCGATCTCGGTGCCCCATAGTTGGGGCAGTACGGGACAGGTTGACTGAACCCATCTGGATGAGACCAAAAATAACCAGCGTAATTAAGGTCAATACGGGATTGATGCCAGCCAAGAGGGGTTTTAAGGTGCTTTGTTTCGAAATTGTCCCCTACAGAGCAAGAAACTTTTGTTAAAAATCAAAGTCAGTGCCGGGAAACACCTCATGAAAGGGCTGGAGTCAGATCAAAGACCAGGGGCATCATTACGGTCCAGATCAACAGGCTTGGGTTTTTGATGCACTTTTTTGTGATTCGACAGTGCTTGAACATTCTTGCAGACCTTCCCGCATGGCTGCTGCTGGCCATCTTCCCTGACCACTGTCACGTCACAAGCTTTCTGACTGCTGTGGAATTTGCTTTTGTGATCTGACAGACTTTTGGCATCCTTGCAAACCTTTACGCATGGTCGCAGCTTGCCATCCTCCCCAACCACTTTCTTGTCGCAGGCTTTTGGCCCGGTGTGGGTTTTTGATCTGTGATCTGCCAAGGCACGAGCATTCTCGCAGACTTTCCCGCATGCCCGTTGATGACCATCCTCTCCGACTACTGTCTTGTTGCAGGTTTTGCGCCCTGTGTGATACCTGCTTTTGTGAGACGCCAGAGCTTTTCTATTCTTACAGACCTTGCCGCATGGCCGCGGCTGGTCATCCTTCCCGACCACGCTCATGACACAGGTTTGTTTTCCGCAGTGTTCTTTTCTTTTGTGATCACTGAGGGCTATAGTGCCCGGGCAGGCTTTCCCGCATGGCCGTTGCTGACCATCCTCCCCGAGCACGCTCACGGTACAGGTTGTTTGCCGGATGTGCGCTCTTCTCGTGTGATCCTTCAGGGCGTGAGCGTTTTTGCTGAACATCCCGCATGGTCGCATCTGGCCATCCTTCCCGAGCGTAATCACACCGCAGGTTTGTGGCCCGGTATGGTCTCTTTTTTTATGATTCCGCAAGACGTTAACATTCTTGAGAACCTTCCCGCATGGTCGCAGCTGGCCATCCTCTCCGAACACTGTTTCGTCACAGGTTAGTGGTTTGCTATGGGCGTTTCTTTTGTGATCCCCCAGGGCTTGAGTATTTTTGCAGGTCTTCCGGCATGGCCACAACTGACCATCCTTCCCGGCAATGATCACATTGCAGGTTCTTGTCCTGTCGCCGACATTTCGTTTGTGATGCGACAGTGTTCGTCGGCAAGGTGTCTTTGTTAATTCAGCAGTCTCGTGTGTTATCAGGGCTTGTGCTGTGTCTGCCCGGGAAAGATGAGATTGGGTCTGACCCAATTGGGATGATTCGGTGGTTGTTTGTCCTGTTTCTGAAGTCACCACTGGGGGAGTGGACTGGGGAAATGTAAAAGAAATCCCGATTTCTTCGAGAAGTTCAGGTAAATAGAACGACTCGGAAGTCTCCGTTGTACAGCCGTACACCGTGCTCGATGAGTGCTGGGAATATGTGGTGTTTACAGGATCAACATAGCCTAAGCAACGAAGACAGCGTCC
>NZ_JAHHPR010000376.1:0-1921 GCF_024606255.1 Endozoicomonas sp. SESOKO3 | reverse complement strand
CAATCAGCCTGTGACGCGACAGTATCCGGAGAGGACAGCCAGCTGTGCCCATGCGGGAGGATCTGCAATAGTGCCAAAGCTCTGTCAGTTCACAAAAGCAAATACCACACCGGGCAACAAACCTGTTACCTGATGGTGGAGCGGGAGGATGGTCAGCAACAGCCATGCGGAAAGGTCTGCAAGCATGCCAAAGCCCTGTCGGATCACAAAAGAATTGCCCATACCGGGCAAAAGATCTGTGATGTGATGGTGGTCTGGGAGGATGGCCACCAGAGACCATGTGGGACACTCAGCAAAAATCTGCAAGCTCTCTCTACTCACAAAAACAGATATCACAGCGGGCAAAGAGTCTGTGACGTGATGGTGCAACGGGAGGATGGTCAGCAACGGCTATGCGGAAAGATCTGCAAAAATGTTCAAGCCCTGCGGCTTCACAGAGGAAATGGGCATAGTGAGCAAAAAAACTGTGACGTAACAGTGGTTGGAGAAGATGGCCAACCGCGGCCATGCGGAAGGGTCTGGGGAAAGCACATAACCCTGTCCAACCACAAAAGCGGTTACCACACCGGACACAAAACCTGTCACGTGGCAGTGACAGGGGAGGATGGTCAGCAGAGGCCATGTGGGAAGATAAGCAAAAATGCCAAAGCACTGACAACTCACAAAAGCAGATACCACAGCGGGCAAAGAACCTGTCACGAAACGGTAGTCGGGGAGGATGGTCAGCGGTGGCTATGCTGCAAGGTCTGCAAGAATAATCGAGCCCTTTACGACCACAAAAGCAGATGCCACACCGGGCAGCAAACCTGTAATGAAACAGTGGTCGGAGCGGATGACCAGCAGCGGCTATGTGGAAAGGTCTGCAGCAGTGCTAAAGCCCTCATGAATCACAAAAGAGTACATCTAAAACGCAAAACTGTTGATTAGGAGCTGAATATTGACCGCGACTATGCTGAAAGATCTGCAACAATGCTAAAACCTTTTCGGACCACAAAAGAATGTATCCAAAACGCAAGTCTTATGATGTGGACCAGGGTGGATAGAGTTATTAAGCACTCTCTCTTTTCGGCATTACTGCTGACACTGTTATCGTCTGCCTTCTGTCAAGCCAAAGTATTGACAGAATATTTTATTGTCGACGTAGAACAGAAGGCAGTTTTTTCAAATCAGGGATTTTTTGTAAAACATGCCCAGAACACACTGCCAGACAGCCAGTCAGATATTGCCAACAAAAACGACTATTCAGGATCAGGTTCGACGCTTGATAACAACCGGCACCGAACTTTCAGTTACAGGATAAGAAGATCCCTTATTGATTCGATTTCCTGGCAATGGCTTTACGCCAGTTATCTGCTGATTGCCTACGAAGTGATCCTGACCAACAAAGACGCCCCTCAGAGCTTCACCTCTTATTCATCGCTACCTGAAGAATTGCTTGTCGTTGTCGTCTGGCTTTTTCAAAGCTATTGGAACCACGATTCACCACTGTTTAACCCAATTGAACAAGAGACGAACCAGAATCACCCGTTTGCGATCACCACTATGATGTATGGCTCTGAACAAGACCAACAACAAAGTCAGCCATCAGAATCATCAGCGCAGCATACCCCAATAGCAACTGTCCACTTTACAGGCCCTTTCACTCACCTCTTGTATTCTGAATCTGACGACGGTAACAGAAAAGATCCCCAACAACACTCACACACTTTAGGCTTAAATTGTTTCGTCCATAGCTGTCGTGGCGTTTGTAATTTCCGACCATCATCCGATAGCAGAGCATCGAATTCTGATGAACAATGTGAGCCACAGGCTCATGACATTGATGAAAACTCCATAAGCAAGGTCGCCTCAGACTCGATGAGTGCAGGGAATATGTGGTGTTTACAGGATCAACATAGCCTAAGCAACGAAGACAGCGTCC
>NZ_JAHHPR010000375.1:0-2486 GCF_024606255.1 Endozoicomonas sp. SESOKO3 | reverse complement strand
AAGAGCTGGAAAAAGCGCAAACCCTGATAGAGATATGCAAGAAAAAAAACATCACAGTCAAGTACACTTTTTATAAGCTTCTTCGATTCGTAGAGAGAAAGTCTTTTAATGGCTTCTTCGATAATGCGACCGTTTTTTTTGGGCGCCTTCCTGAATCCTTCAAAAATACCGGCATGCTGACCAGCATGCTAAATAATAAAAAACATATCCGTGATTTTGCCGAGCGTAGCCAGGGTGAACTCGAATATTTAGCGAGTTTGGATGTATTGACTTCCCTTTCGTCCATGAATAATAGAAAAGGCTTGCTCAAACATGAGGAAGTGGAAGAGATGCTGAGCTGGCCCGAATGGAAAGACGAGTATGGCGAGTTCAATACGGAGTTATTCCGCTCTTTCTCATCTATGAACGCCAAAAGAGGCATACCCAAACATGAGGAAGTGAGAGAGATTCTTAGCTGGCCGGAATGGAAAGATAAGGATGGCAAGTTCAGTAAGGAGCTGTTCCGCCCCTTCTCATCCATGAATAGTAGCAAAGGTATACTTAAACACGAGGAAGTGAAAGAGATCCTGAGCTGGCCGGAATGGAAAGGCAATGATGACGGGTTCAATATGGAACTGTTCCGTGCTTACTCATCCATGAAAAGTGGTAGAGGCATGCTCAAACATGAGGAAATGAAAGAGTTGTTGGGCTGGCCGGAATGGAAGGACAAAGATGACGAGTTCAATATTGAGCTGTTCCGCGCTTTCTCGTCCATGAACTGTGGTAAAGGCATACTCAAACATCAGGAAGTGAAAGAGGTGCTCGGCTGGCCGGAATGGAAGGACAACGATGGCGAGTTCAACATGGAGCTATTCCGCTCCCTCTCATCCCTGTACAACAAAAGAGGCGTACCCAAACATAAGAAAGTCAGAGAGATGCTGGGCTGGCCGGAATGGAAAGATGAGGATGACAAGTTCAATATGGGGTTGTTTCGCTCCGTCTCGTCTATGAATCATTCCAAGGGCATGCTCAACCATGAAGAAGTAAAAGAGGTCCTGAGCTGGCCGGAATGGAAAGACAAGGATGACAAATTCAATATGAGGCTGTTCCGCGTCTTTTCGTCCATGAATAATGGCATGGGCATGCTCAAACATGAGGAAGTAAAAGAGGTGCTGGGCTGGCCGGAATGGAAAGACAAAAATGGCGAGTTCAATATGGAGCTGTTTCGCTCCCTCTCATCCATGAATAATGGCAAAGGTATGCTCAAGCATGAGCAAGTGAAACGGGTGCTGAGCTGGCCGGAATGGAGAGACAAAGATGGAGAATTCAGTGTGGAGCTCTTTCGCGCTTTCTCATCCATAAACAGTGGTAAAGGCATGCTTAAACACGAGAAAGTGAAAGAGATCCTGAGCTGGCCGGAGTGGAAAGACAGGGACAGCAAGTTCAACATGGAGCTGTTCCGCTCTTTCGCGTCCATGTACGACAAAAGAGGTATACCCAAACATAAGGAAGTGAAAGATATGCTGAGCTGGCCGGAATGGAAGGACAAAGATGACGAGTTTAGTATGGAGCTGTTCCGCTCCTTCTCATCTATGAATAATAGAAGAGGCATGCTCAAACATGGGCAAGTGAAAGCAATGTTGGGCTGGCCGGAATGGAAAGACAAGGATGGTGAATTCAATATGAAGTTGTTCCGCTCCTTCTCATCCATGAATAGTTGCAAAGGCATACCCAAACATGAGCCAGTGAAAAAAGTGATGGATTGGATAAGCTGTGGAGGTGCACCCAATCACCAGCTCCTGCGAATAATGACCAGACTCTGGAAATCAGAAGGGCTGCCTGCTATTCAGATGCTGCAACATCAGGAAACACAACTGAAACAATGGCTTTTAGCAGAATCTGCTGAAGACAAAAGTGATTCAGAGAGTGAAGAGGGCGACGAATACGATAGCGATTCAGAGGATGAAGAGGATGACGAATTCAATCGCCAAATAAAAACAGTGGCCCTTTATCTTTCCACCTCTAAGCCAGACTGGTCACTCAACTGGGTGGTTTTACAACAGTTTCAGCAATTCAATGCAAAGACTAAAACCGTTCTGATGATGGAATCATTGATAACGCTTTTATTTTCTTATGGCGGGAAAGGCGTCGAGCGCTACCTCCGGACTGATCAAAAGGATCGGGATTTTTTGTGGCGTCATTCGATTAAAACTTTGCCCTTGCATGTATTAAATAAGGCAATGGTTCTATCTTCTTCCCATGAACACAGAGAGCGTTTTATCCACTTTGTCAAGCGGCTGAAGTCATTGCCGGATAGGAGCCGATGGGAACAGTGCTCAGCCCTGTTGCAACCACTGTCGGGGGTGCTGAAACACGATTACATGAAAAGACTCTATTGGGAAATTCTGCAACCCTTAACAAAAGATGATCAGTTGCGTCTTCTGGACGCCAGCCATGCTCAGGCTGTGTTCGACCTGTTTCCCTCCTTGGGTGCCCTGCATAAACTC
>NZ_JAHHPR010000374.1:0-4934 GCF_024606255.1 Endozoicomonas sp. SESOKO3 | reverse complement strand
TCCCAGGATTCATCGGCCTTCCGGGTATGGATTTGCACAGAGTCATTTACATCTTTGACCACCAGATGGCGGCCATCGGCGCTAAAGATGGCTGATATGATCGGTAACTCATGGGTAATACTGGCTTTAAATTGCCATGATCCATCGCACCCTAAGCCAAATATTTTCGCAGTGTCATCGATGCTGGCGGTCACCACATAAAGGCTATCGGCGCTGAAGGCGGCTGAACGGACATAATGTTTATGGGCAATAATCGCTTTTAATCCCCATGATCCATCCATCTTATGGCCGTAGATGTTCGCATTGTCGCTTTCACTGACGGTCACCAGATGGCGGCCATCGGGACTGAGGGTGGCTGAGGTGTTAATTGTATTTTCGTGAATGGTGGATTTTGAAACTAAATTAAACTTTTCACAATCAGACATTAGCTTAGCCTTGGTGAAATACAACAGAGCAGGTGAATAAATACTCTTCTGACGGCGATCTTTGAGTGAGTCGACGAGTGCCTTGTCATTCGTAAATGACTGCAACCAATCACGGAGTTGATTCTCATTTTTTGTCGTAATGGCTGCTCTTAGTTGATGCTGATGATAAGAAGGAAATTGGCGATACCATGCTTTTGCCAGAGCGTTATCTTCTTTGACAGCATCGTGAAGGTGGGTGCATACCTGTTGTAAACGGTGAATATCCCGAAGCTTCAAATAGCGAAAAATAATGGAAAAGGGTAATGGAGATAAATCCAGCAATGAAGGTTTTTCCTTATTAACTAAAGCGATGGTTCTACCTGCACTGATGCCCGTTGGTGTTATTGATTGAGTGGCTATAGTGGTTATTGGGTGTTGACCTGCAATACCGCAGTTATTATTCAGTCCATCCATGCCTGGTTCTCCGAAAGTTAGATTTATCCATGATTAGAAAGCACATACAAAAAAAGATGCGATGAATTAGAGTTCGTTTTGACATAAAAGTTCATAGCGTGTTGTTAAGTACAACTAACAATAACAGGATGAACCCGCCCCCCAGGGGATGGTCTTGTAATAGCTCTTGTTGATGATGGCCGCTGATGTCCATTAAGTTTTACATTGCCTGCAGGCTATCGGGTAGCAAGACTTAATAAAGCCGCTATTATTCCCTTATCTGAATGGATCTTAGGAATATATTTAATGACCGTCCCGAGTCGAACTGAGCCAGAATGTTGTTCTGGCTCAGTTGGTTTTCAATTCTTCATTGCTCACTGCCTGTGCTTTGTTGTTTTTTTTCTGGTAATAATGCCAGCATTTGCTGTTACCCCGACCAATGCAGAGCTGGCTTTGCTTGGCACTGCCCTGGGGGATTATAAGGGAACAGTCCGGTATGGCAACGGTGCAGCCAGGCGTGGGCTATTTACCGATGATACACATAAAGCGGCTGCGATCTATAAGTTCTTTTTGGACTATTACCAAAGCTCTGGTCGCACTAATAAAAAGCACCAAAGAAAGGATAAAGGTGCACAAATTGATGTTGTCAGGCTGGCTAAGTATCAGTGTTTTTTTGCATTTCCTGATGGGCAGCGTTTTCGTTTAAAAATGGAAGATCCGATTAATGTGGAGTTAAGCGACTACGGTGCTTTTCACTCACGGTTGTTAAAAACATTCTTTCAGGGATTCAGGAATAGCACTATAACAACAAGAGGTCAGGTTCTGGGTCTTTCCGGTCAGAGTTTTCGTACAAGGTCAGGAAAGGCGGAAGGCTCTTCTGGTAATGGCGGCTGCATGGGCATTGCCACGATTGTGGCTATCCTTGATCATGATCCGTTTATCAGTGACGAGGATTTTGTCAGTCGGGTTCGGCAAACGGTTCAGGTCAGTCATAACCATGAGCAGGCCATGCAGGCTGCTGTCGTTATTGCCCTTGCTGCGAGAGTCATGATCGAAGATCGTGATGTAAGGACTGCAAACAGGGATCTGGCTAAAATAACTTTTCAGCGCATTTATAGACATGTCACTGAACCAGAAGTTCTGAAATGCCTGAGGATTGTTGAGCAACAGGTCCAGCAAAACACGTACACTCGCAACCCTGATCATGGAGAGGTTATGGCTGAGTTAAATCGCCTGATGCCTTCCAGTTCCGGTGCGGAGCGATCTCGTAAAAAAACGGGTGACAAAAAGCTCAGAGGAACCTGGGCTCCCAGTTCTGCAGCGGCCGTTTTGTATTTTCTGTTTACCGGTGACGGAACCCAGAATTCGTTGCTGCAGCAGGTAGCAGAATTTACCATCGACCAGGATACGGTTGGGGCAATGTTAATGGCACTCAGTGCTTTGCAGGAGGGTGGTTTCAGACGAAGCGAGTTTGGTTCGGAGCCGGAGCTGAAACAGTTACAGGCGTTACTTGACGATTTGCCGGAGTGGGTAGCTATAAACCCCAATGCCGTGGATTATCTGGTAGATGATGAGGATGAAAGTGAGGGCGGCACGTGTAATTGTGCCTGCGGGGGTCAGTCAATGTGAATTAAACATTGCCTTCCGGCGATCTTTTCAAAGTCAGGCTCACAACGGGTTGTTCACGGTAACCAACGAAACTGGTCTCTGATTCGGGAAAATGATCGATAAGTTTCTGACTTTTAATACAGGCTGAATGGCGTCACTCAGTGACAGCAAACAATGAATCACTAACCTGTAACTCAGTAACTTTCACTATACCGTCGTCACTGGCGGTTACCACATGGCTGCCATCGGCGCTGAAGGTAGCTGATAAGACCTTGCCTTTATGGGAAATGCTGGCTTTCTCTAACCATGACCCATCGTCTTGCTGACCGATGATTTTGGCCGTTCTGTCCATGCTGGCAGTTACCACATGGCGGCCATCAGGGCTGAAGGTGGCTGATAGAACCCAATACTTATGATAAATGATGACTTTTTCTTTCCATGGTCCATTAGCAGTGTGGCTATATATCTTTGCAGTGCCATCCCGGCTGGCGGTCACCACGAAGCGGCTATCCGGGCTGAACCTGGCTGAATTGACAGCACCACTATGAGAGATGGTGCCTTTTTTTTCCCATGATCCGTCCGTCTTCTGGCCATATATTTTCGCACTAAAATCCATACTGGCTGTTACTACATGGCATCCATCTGGGCTGAAGCTGGCTGAAATAACAGCGTCATTATGGGGAATGGTTCCGGTATTTTTCCATGAACCATCCGTTTGCTGGCAATAGATTTTCGCCCTGTTCTCGTAACTGGCGGTGACCACATAGCGGCCATCGGTGCTAAAGTTGGCTGATTCAACAGACTTATTATGTGTAAGGGTAGCTGTTAGTTTCCATGATCCATCGGTCTTCTGGCTATGGATTTTCGCTGTCGCATCCAAACCGGCGGTTACGACATGATGGCCATCGGTGCTGAAGCTGGCTGAGTAGACACTGTACTCATTGGAAATGATGGCTTTTTGTTTCCATGTGTCATCGCGTCCCAAGCCATATATTTTCGCAGTGCCATCCCAGCTGGCGGTCACCACATATTCGCCATCGAGGCTGAAAATGGCTGATGCGACTGGGTTGTCATGGGGAATAATGGTTTTTTTTACCCATGATCCATCGGTCTTGATGCTGTAGATTTTCGCTGGTTCATAGACGCAAGCGGTTACCAGATGACGGCCATCGGCACTGAGGGCGGCTGAGTTAACTCGCGTATTTTCATTAATGATGGCTTTTGTGACTAATTTAAAAGTATTGCACCCAGACATCAGCTTAGTCTTGGTGAAATACAATACAGCAGGTACATGAACACTACAATGTCGGCGCTCCATCAGTGAGTCGATTAACGCCTTATCATTCGTGAATGACTTCAACCAATCATGGAGTTGATTCTCATTTTTTGTAGTGATAGTCATCCTAAGTTGATACTGGTGTGGAGAAGAAAACTGGTGATACCATGCTTTTGCCAGGGCGTTATCTTTTTTGACAGCGGCGTGAAGGTAGGTACATGTCCGTTCTAAACTGCGAATATCTCGAAGTTTCAAATAGCTAAAAATCATGGAAAGTGATAACGAGGATAAGTCCCGTAATGATGTATTTTTCTTTTTTTCCTTGTCAGCTACAGTGATGGTCCTACCCGCATTGTTACCCTCTCGTGTGCCCAGTCTTGTTCCCTCAGGTGGTGACAAGTTTGAACCTGTATTAAAGGAATTGTTATTTATGGGCTCCATAACTGGTTTGTCCTGAATAAGCAGAAAGTTGATGCGGCATTTTTATTGAAAGTTACCGCCAATTTTATAAGGTTTCAAATAATCAACTACTTATAATTTGGCATAGTATACTTCTAAAAAAATATTATATTCTGGTTTAATATCCAAGTATCTTCTTGAAACTGAGAATATTCTGAAATAGGGATGATTACCTGAATTTCTTAAGGCTGAAAATAATGTAGGCAAAATCTTCTGGTTAAAAATAGCTTTAGAACAGGGTTTGTTTATTCTCGCTTTTACAATTTTATCAAAGGATGGTTTTGTGTTTTTTAATTCTTCCTTAATCATTATTACCATGTTTTCGTCGTCTTTAGAAAATGGTGGTGGTAAATGATTTTCACGATGTAATAAAATCAAATCATTATCTCTTTTGAATTTTTTTTGTTTTTCTATTATTGAGTCAGAATCACCCGTAATCCATTCTTCAAGGCTAAACGCATTGGCCATCGATTGTAAGATGTGAAAATTGTTATCTTCTCTATGAATAACGAAGTCATGAAAACATTCCTTTTTTTTATCAAATATACAAATCAGCTTGTGGACAAACAGGTAATCATTTTCTGGATCACCATTGATGTATGTCTTATAGATATCCTGATCGTCAACTGTAAAAATATAAGATGTTGAATAGCTTTTAGAGAAGTTTTTTTCCAGAACTGCTCTGGTTGAGGTCGTGCGAACGCTAAGGCAGATTGTAAATGTGAAAGGCTAAG
>NZ_JAHHPR010000035.1:0-10370 GCF_024606255.1 Endozoicomonas sp. SESOKO3 | reverse complement strand
AAAATAAAAAAAGTTCCTGAACACTGGTTCAAAGTCGTAATGGTGCGGAGTTGATGTGGTTAGGTATCTTCTACTATTGGCGCCACGTGTAATCATGTCCATAGTAATAATACTTGAGTAATTGCATGCCAACGAGACTATGTGCTTCTCTGTAATATGGATCTGGATTAAAACAATATCCATTATTCGGTTCTTCATGAAGGTCTATTATGCTTACTCTTTTTGAAGCAGCTCTTAAAAAATCATCTTTAGAGTGCTCTGTCATAAATAAACAACCATTGTCACCTTTCCAGGAAACAACTTGATTGGCAGGTTTCAATAGATCATAGTAGTGGTGTGAAATATGTCCTATCTGTGTTGCTAGATATTGATAGTTACGCTCTGCTTCACCACTGAAAATATAATTAAATAGCTTTCTTGCTTTGTCCGTAGACCATATTTTTGATTTTCGTTTATTTAAATGAGGCAGATCGGAGAAAAAAGATCTGTGTGCCACTAAACGCTTTCTATCAATATCAGATAGTCCTGTTAAGGTGTGGCCATTGATATCTTTGAGTAGAATGTCATCTGGCATTTTTGGCAGAGTAAACATCCCATGTCTGGCTAATATGTAGGGTGGTTTGGATAACCATTGATTATCAATATCGGAATAAAATAAATGATTAACTCCGAGCTTTTCTAAACGATTAGCTAGTTTGGGTTTATTTTCAGAACTCGCCTTATCTATACAAAAGCTTAGTGTATTAGCAATGTTTTGAGACACAACAACTCTAATAGAATCCATAAACTCAAGGCTCATAGATGAAGCATATTTATTTAATGGCATAGGGAATTTTAGCTGAAGGTCTGTTTCCAAAGAGATACATAAGATATTATCATGGCTTATAAATTCAGCTTTCATCTCTTGAATTTGAGACTCTGTTAAACTCATATTCGAAAACACTATAAGCAGTGGAATATCATTTTTACTTAGACTGCTTCCTTCTTCTAATATTCTTTGAACATAATCTATCCCCTTGAGCCCTTCAGGATTATTCAAACCATTAAATATGGTGGTGCCATGCAGTGCGGCCCATGTGTGAAAGACTGGACATGGAGGACATACCCTCAAATCCATAGCTGTGGCTTTCTCCAATGAATCAATGCCTGAAAACTTTAAACCATCAGCCATGTTTTTCCAGGACTCTTCATCAATTGAATCAAAAAAAGTTTTATCGAGATTGAAGACTATATTTTTTGCAAGGTCGATATAGTAATTATTCTTATCTTTCTCGGTTGGAACCAAGGAAATGGATCTTAAAAGCAAGTCCTTATGGGCTATTTGATTTCTTGTGTGCTCTGCTGCGTCAGTAAGATATTTATTATCATCAGCTTTGTTTATGGGCAGGCTGTCGATCTCCATTTCGAAGCATTGTGGGTTATATGACCCTTGCACGATAGTCGGTTTTACTACTTGATCCATGTCTTTATTCCTTCATTATTAGTAAATTATTCATTAGTACCTTATATTTTATTTGGGTTCAAACTAATTACTTACAAGTGTGCAAGAATGCCTAACAAAAAAATCAAACAACTGTGATTTTTTATAAAGGAGTGCTGAGTGTCGGAGCTACCGTGAAGGTATCCACTCATATTTCTCACCTTGTTTCTGTATTTATGGAAAAGAAGCAAGTTTAATCAAAGCGCGTAATAACTTAACGTTAGAATGACTAACTAATAAGATAATTTGGGAACTCCGCAAAGCATTAGGAATCAAATCTTTGGATGTTTTTACGTTGTGAGGTAATGGTATGCTGCCATCTTATCCAGACAATACATTGTATAAAGAATGGTACTTTGATAAAAGGAACCCTATTCATAAAGTAAATGCTGGGAAATTGAGTAAACGATCTTTTCGATCAATGAAAAGAGTCTCTCCTTATCCTCTGAAATTTAAGTACACACCTATTCTAAAAAAAACTCGAAGATCATTCACTCTAAGGATGAAGAGTGTAACAAATTTGGTGACACAGAAGCTCATGAAAGTACTTGCAGCAGAATTAATTGATTGGAATAGAGCATTAAAGCTACTGAGGTCTGGAGGAGATCCATTTGCGTTTAAAGGTGATGCTTTTAGACCAAATATATTATTTAAGGTTGTTTTTGATATTACAAATGCTCCCAAAACTAAAGATAAACACCCTTTTGAAAAAGAACGAATCGAATTTATTAGGGAGCTCATGGAAAAAGAAGGGATCGAATCTTTATTGCTACAATTTGATTCAACACCTTTTGAAAATACTCCATTTACTGCAGCTGTAGCAGCCAGAGATAAGGGGGCATCAAAAGCTATATTCAATTATCTTCAAAAAACGAATCATGAGTTGCTAATTACGCCAAATCTAAAAAGTATGCCAAGGCAGTTTGGAAATAATACTCCTCTGGTGTTAGCTATTAAAACAAACAATGAAGCGTTAGCCAGAGATCTTGTGCCTTTTTATAATGCTGAGCTATTGCGCAAGCCTGTGACATGGGCAAATAGTAATGCTCTTGAGCTAGCTCATTTAGCAAGGTTTAATAATTTACTTCCAGTGATTGCAGAAGCAGCCCGAGGTTTTTCACCAGATGAAGCTAACAAGCTTCAGGCATTATACGATGAATGTCCACGTGGAAGTGATGTTTGGTATGATTTATATGAAACAGATATGTTTCTTAATGATGAAGGAGAATTTATTGAAGATAAAGAGAGAGTATCAAATTATCAACTCTACCATACTGCAAAATTTACCAACACAATATAGTGTACCAAGCGCAAAGCATGCAGTTGTTAGATACTTGCTTACTCTTCAATCATTTGGGTAATGGCAGCAATGGCATCAGGGTCACCACGCTTGATCTTGTTGGCAATGATGTGGTGAAAGAAGTACTTGAAATCTTCATGTTCCTGGGCCGGAAAAAGGCATCCATCTTTGGGCAGAATGGGGGTGGTTTCTACTTTCTTTTCGTCGGCGAGCATGGCATGAATACGACCATCGTTGTATAATCGCCAGCTGGTGACATGAATCAACAGGAGGGTGTGAAAGTTGTCTTCTGTCAGGATGGCGTGGGTGCCAATGTTGTCCCCAATTTCCTGAACAATGAAGTTGGGGTCGTCTTCCTTCGTTTGATAATAACGGGCGGCCATTTCAAGCTCAGTCATTTTGTATTCGGGAGGCTCAAAAAAGGCGTGGTCATGGAAGCTGTCGTAATAGCCTTCCCAATGACCGTTCAGTGGATCATTGAGGTCTCTTGCAGGCACCAGCTTGTTGAGCCAGGGCACCATGGCATCCACAGTACCATCTTTTTTCAGGGCCCAGCAGAGAATTTTCATGCTGAACAGTTTGCCCGGATTGGCGTCGTTACTGTAAAGCATTTCCAGGCCATCCAGCTCTGGCGCCAGTCTGATAATTTTTTCACTATTTGTTTCGTTGACGGGCTTGCGGGTAAAAAGGTCAATCACATTCCCTTCGACATCCGGCTTTTTATCCATTGAATCTCCGGTGATGCAGGGCGTAAAAGTGTGAGTCAGGAATCGCCCTTAAGGCAGTCTATCGGCACTGGTGTCTGGAAGTTAATTCGCAGGATTTTGTCCGGGTTGCATTTGGCATTCAGCCAGCACTTTCTGCCAGCTTCGGGTATGTCGCAGGATGGCTTTGTCCAGTTGATGCCACACTGAAAAGGTGGAGTCAGAATAGCCAATGGCCCGTAGATAGTCTTTCATTGCCTTATCAGGAGGCGCTGGCAGTTCATGCAGTAAAGGCAGCACGACTGACCGCCACTCTCTACCTTCTGAAACTACTTTTGCCATATAAGGCTGAATACTGTCGACGTAGAAAAGTCTGAATACATTGTTGAGTCGCTCTATTTTCAAGGAGCGCCGACCTTGCGGACAGATAGTATTGCTTTTTTCCAGCATCACTGAAACCCGATTGAGGGTATTGCTGATAGCCGTGGCAGCAGCCAGTAACTGACCACTATAATGCGAAGCAGTCAATTGTTGCAGATGCATTTCCAGAGACTGTTGATCGTAGGGAGGAGAAAAACGGTCATCTTTCAGATAGAACCGCAGATAGTTTAACGCTTCCAGTGTTCCCTGGCGGCCGTTATCACCGTGGAGGGGAAGCAGAGTCTGAAAGCCGCTGAGTTGGCCTGGCAGTTCGGTATTAGACAGCAACATGTTCCATTTCGCGGCAGGCAATGCGGCTTCTTTCTGCTGGAGGATGACTTCCAGCCTGACCCTGAGTTCTGGCTTTTTATCCTGCTGCCGTAAATAGTATGTGCAGTCTTTAAGCTGGACGATCAGTTTTTTTTCGTAGTGTAGCAACTGAGATGGCTGCATCTGTTTACCCAGGCTGTTGTTGCGGTGTGCGATGAGCTGGGTGAGCTTGGGACATTCCAGAAGGTTCAGGGCTTCCAGTGCTTTCAAACGAACATCGGGCAATGGATATTGCCTCTTTCTCAGCGGAGGAAGTTCAGGAAAGCTGACTGTAGCAGAAGGCATTGGCTGTCCGGTAACAGTACTGATCCTTTCTTCATACTCCTCCAACTGATATTCAGGCGTGGACCGAAAACCACAGCCCGTCAGAGTGAAGAGCAGAAGCAGGGCGAGGAAGCGAACAGTTACTTTCAAGGTCATGAGCAATGATTGGCCAGATTGAGAGCAGTATAGGTTTTATAATGGTTATCTTCTCTCGATTCTCTCAAACAAACGTGACAGATATGCATAAGCCCTGAGTTGTTAATTGTAAGGATGGACTATAGTATCACGGCATTACCGGACTCAACGAATATCACCATCGATGAAAATTGTTGCTGACGAGAACATACCTCTTCTTCATGAATGCTTTGGGGCACTGGGTGAAGTAATGGCTTTGCAGGGTCGGGATATTACTGCAGGCGATATTGCCGGTGCAGATGCGCTGCTGGTGCGCTCAGTGACAAAGGTGAATGAATCACTGCTGAGTCAGGCGTCCTCGCTCAGGTTTGTAGGCTCCTGTACTGCGGGCGTTGATCATATTGACCAGCAAGCACTGACCAAACGGGGCATTACTTTTGCCAATGCGCCTGGTTGTAATGCCCGATCTGTTGTTGAGTATGTGCTTTGTGCTCTGGATATCCTTGCCGATCGGGAGGGCTTTAAGCTGGAGAAAAGAAAGGCAGGTATTATTGGTCATGGACAGGTGGGCAGCCGACTTTATAAGACCCTTGAAGGACTGGGTGTTGAAGTTATGGCCTGTGATCCGCTCTGTGAGCGAACGCCGGGAGTCAGATTTGAACCTCTGGAAACACTGCTGCAACAGTGTGATGTCATTGCCCTGCATACTCCCCTGACCCGGAACGTAAAGTATCCTACCCATCACATGTTGGATTATGACAGGTTAAGTCAGATAAAACCGGGTTCTATTCTAATTAATGCCGGGAGAGGTTCGGTTATTGATAATCAGGCACTGCTGAAAGTCATTGAAGAAGGTCTCGATCTCAGTGTGGTGCTGGATGTCTGGGAATATGAACCTGATGTTAATCTGGATTTGCTGGCTCGCGTAGATATTGGCACCCCTCATATTGCTGGCTACAGTCTGGACGGCAAGATCTCCGGAACCGAAACGGTCTATAAGGCTCTGTGCCAGGCCTTTGGCCTGCCGGGTCGAGTCAGGCTGGCCGCTATCACTCCCATGCCCGCCCTGAAACGAATGGGCTTCAATGACTCTGCTACAGCCGCCCAGGCTGCTGGTTTGGCGATGAAATCGGTCTACGATCTGCGACGTGACGATGCCCTCATGCGCCGCCTCTTCTTTATGGACAAGAAGGCACGCCGTATTGAGTTTGACCGAATGAGAAAGCATTATCGGGAGCGGCGGGAATTCAGCACTCTGACGGTTCAGGCAAGAAAGTGTGAGACAGGAGTTCAGGCGCATCTGAAGGCACTGGGCTTTCATCTTCAGGAGCCCTGAGGCATGTTTGGCAGTTCGCTATAAGCAGTTCATTGTAAAGAGTCTTGGTCATCTTACGATAACTCTGTTGAGATAAGTTCACTGAGACAGGTTTCATGATCACGAAGCTGGTGCTGAGCCACTACATCAGACCATTGGGTTGGATTGCTATTGTGATCTGCGCAGTGACCTGGTGGATGGATCTGGTGGAAATCGTTCAAACCTGCCCATTCTGCCGAACAGAAAGAACAGCCATTGGACTGCTCGGAGTCTTAATGGTATTGCCTCACTTCCGTTATATCAGTATTTTCTTGACCTGCCTGGTTTCCGTGGTCGGTCTTGTTACTGCTTCTCAGCACTTGTTCCTGATGATAAAAAGCTGGCACTTCTCATTGAATACTCCACTGGTCATCATAGCTTTGTGTTTGCTCAGTGGTGAGTTACTGCTCCTGATCGAACGTACCTGGCTGAACCGCAAAACAGGTTGAAACAAAAAATTCAAACTCAGGCCTGTTCTTTGTTATGCGGACTTACTTCGTAGTTAGTGTTAATAAAAAAACTAGTAAAAAAGGGAATTATTATTCCTCTTTTCTGTCATATATAATATAACCAGTGTTGGAAGGCAGAAGGTTGAAAAAAAACTGTCGTCTGGATATGGGAAAGACTGTCCGGCTATTTTAAGAAATACTACAGGATGTATGACAATGAATCCACTGACAACAACATGCTTGCAAGACCACCTCGCTTTAGCACAGCCAGAATGTTCTGGTATTAAAGAGTTAGTACCTAATAAATTAATAATTGATCAAAGCTACGAATCACAGGTTAGTGAAAAATCATTATCAGAAAGAAGCGTAGATTCTTCGAGTCAATTTCATTTTCTTAATGAAGAACTCATCGTAGAAAAATTCTACATTGAAAAACTGAGCGATAAAGAAGTCTGCATTAAAGAAATTGACGATATAGAACATTACGATGAAAAAAAAGTTCAGATTACTAAATGCGTTGTTTTTCCCTTTGTTTTAAATGGTGTCAAGCATTATAAAATAGATGCAAGAAATCCTGTTCTGGATAAAGATTGTTTAGTTTCTTTATCTTGCGCTGAGGAAGTTAATGTTGATTTATGCTATCGAGCACAAGTAAAAAAAAGGTTGTCCGAACTTTTTACGAAGGGCTTTAAGAATGTTTGTAAAACGGTTTCTTCTTTTGAAAATGAAGGAGATGTTATGCGTGGTATTTGCCACCATTTTGTTAATTATCTGGCATTTGGGATGGATAAACAAACATCGCAAAATTTCAGTGAATGGTATGAAAAACTGCCGTTTGTTTCTATTCATATATTCGATAAGAAAAAAATACGCTGGGGAGATGTTGTACAATTTTTATCAGGTGACGCGGTGATTCATAGTATGTTTTATATAGGAGATGGAAAGTATATAAGTAAACATGGTCCGATGGATATATATTTCCAATCTTTGCCTGCTGCACAAGCGACATACCCTTGCGACACAGTATGGATTGTTAGATTAGCGGCTGAATATTATTCAAAAAATATACCCTTTAAAGAAAGTTACTGACACAGCTGGTTATCTACCCTGAAGTCGGTGTGGTAGTTTTTACAGAATCACTCCTCGTCGGTCGCTTAGCCTGCAAGGTTTTGACAAGTTCATTACTCCGAAAAATGCTGTGCTTGAACGTAGATTCAATATCTTCTGCAAATTATGGTTTGGTGCAACCAATGAAGACTGCTTAGGGTCACAGTTTTCGGTCATAGAGAGTCGTTCAATGAAGCTGAACAGGATCAACTGTAAGGCCCCGAGTCTCATGACGCCGAAACAGTAAAAAGTATGGCTTGGTTTTCTATTGCCGGTATCAGTTTGCCAAGACAATTACGAACATTGAACTATCCTTAACAGCCTGACTCAATGTTGTATGGTAATTTATGAAAAGTTTAAAGGCATTCTTGCCAATTTTTATAGTTTTTATGATGTTTCCTAACTCAGGGCTCGCGGATGGTAAGGATGAGTTAGTGAAAAGAGCAAGTGACTTCAAAAAAGCTTTTTCAGATAGGTTGTATGGAACACATAGTTGGGGAGCTCAGTTTGATGGGTCTACAATGATTCAAATTGCTGAAAAGATTGTTGTCGATCATGGCATTCAAGGGGATTTGATACCGTTTATTATACCCTTGAGTGAAGAATACTCTGCTAAAGGTGATTCACTTTCACTCATCATATTAGCTGCAATGTGTCTTAATTATGTCCCACATGCAAGTCGTGAGATCATTTTAAGTTATCTTATGATATTACAGTCTGCAGTGTTTGAAGCAATGAAGTACCACGCAATACAAAAAGAATATATTTTTAATCTGATAGAGAAAAAATTTGAGGATATGCCTTCTGATGGGATAAACTTTTTTATTAAAGAATCACAGACTGTATTTAATTCAGTTTCTCTGGACTATTATTCGACTTTTTTTCGGCCTTCTGAGCAAGCGATATTTTTAAATTATCTAAGCTGTCCTTTGACATTATTAGCTGCATTATCTTCAACCTGGGTAATCTACCCCTCTGAGCGAGAGTAAGATAAGTATTCTTTTCAACTTATATGGCATAGATTGCTTGAAAATCACTCTATGGTGCCAACCCATAAATAATGAAAAAAGTGCCTCAAATTATTTTGAGGCACTTGTAATGTTTTCTCAAACGGGTATTTTTACTATCAAAAATAGTTATAGTGCTTGCCATGCATATCGATAAAGCCATCAATATTTAACGGTTTTCTCAGTAAGACCTTTTTCCATTGATTGCCATCAGGTAAGTAATGCTGAGTGTATAAATAACTATTTATTGAATATGCTTCAACTCCTGACATTAAGCCTATAAGGGCAAAGCTACCAAAATAATCACCAACAGTTTGAAATCGCCTCCAGAAACTATAACCCTCACGCATGCGAGAAAGTCCGGTAATAGTCCAGAGTACAGGAAAAGATGCCATCCCTATTATTGCAGTTCCTTCACCGTCAGGAAAACTATAATACTTGACTGTTCTGGAGTCCGATAAATCATTCTGCAGTTTGTTTTTGAAATTTTCTCCAGTGGAAATGCTCCCTTGTTCAGCAAGTTCATTTGAAAAATTATCTAATACACTAGATATGTCTTTGTCTATTTTATTGGGTGACGCAAACATATGTGATACCCATCGTGTAATATCAGGAGATTTATACGGTTTGGTTTTAATATCGATTACTGTATTTCTGTATAAGACTAATTCGATATTATCAAGCATTAACGTTGTAGTAGGGTAAAAAGAGCGGTCGCGGGATTTAAGGTTTCTTATTGTTGCAGTAGAAATAACCGGACCAAAGATATTTATTCCCTTTATCTCAGACAAATTGACATTTCTCTCTTCGGCATTAAGGTTTATCCGTTTTTTTAGTTCCTTAATATCAACAGTGTCAGTGCAAAAGTAAAATGCGGAGTAGCCCTTTTTGCCCACGCTGTGTATATAACGATGAATTGCATTGTTATATTTTTCACAATAAGTCTCATGAAATACAATCGCATAAGTTGGCTGCGACGTTAAACTATCTGCATTGAGGAAAAAAGGAAATAAGTAAAATATAGATATTATTCTGAGCAACATGGTTTTTAAATCTCCAGTCTTTATTTTCAAAGTTGGACACTAAGGAATTGAAAAGCTTCCAATCTTTCGAAATCCACTCAAAAGCAGCATAACCTATTGTAGTTAATCAAAGCTGAGACATTTACCAGTTAGCCCACTCTGAAGTTTTTCAGACAGCTAAAGCTTGCGGTGTTGAGTCATAGCAATTCCTTAAAAAGGTGTTCGCTGAACGACTGAGAACTGAAACAGTCGAAAAAAGCGTAACGAAATAATCATTTTGCCTAATTATTATCGGACGGGGGATTAATTCATAGTATGTTTTATACGCCTGCCTGTAACAGTAAAGTACTTTCATATTGAGTCATAGAGCGCTTTGTCGGGTCTGACATGGACATGCACGTCAAACCTGTGTTTCACGTGCCTGATAGTAATCGGTTCATCAATGCTCTTCACCAACTTGCCATTATAACTAACGGTGATACGTTCAATAATCAGTCCAAGATCCCGTGCAACATTCACTGTACTCTTACCGTTTACCGTCGTTTCCAGGAAAGCGGACATGAAAGCGTCCGAATCGTAATCCTTTTGGTGCTCTATCAGGGTCTCTATGGTTTTCTGATTCGTCATCATTTCCCGGTCAATGATCTTCGGCAGTTCCAAAAGCCATCCAAAACTGTCGAAACTCAACTTAAACTGCCGGGCAATCACATTGCTCATGTAGAAATCTTTGGGCTTGATAGCCCCCGGTAACTTTCAAGGTAGATGTCGCCTCAACTTATGCAGCTAAATCACAATGCT
>NZ_JAHHPR010000373.1:0-1277 GCF_024606255.1 Endozoicomonas sp. SESOKO3 | reverse complement strand
GTCTCCAAGAATGCCAAAGCCCTGTCGGTTCACAAAAGCAACTACCACACCGGGCAAAAAACCTGTAGTTTCACTGTGGTCGGAAGGGATGGCCAACCGCGGCCATGCGGGACCGTCTGCAAGAATGCTCAAGCTCTGTTATATCACAAAAAGAAACACAACACAGAGCAAAAAACCTGCGATGTGATCGTGGTCGGAGAGGATGGTCAGCTGCGGCCATGCAGGAAAGTCTGCAAAAATACTATAACTCTGTGGAATCACAAAAACAGACAACACACAGGGCAACAAACCTGTGAAGTGACTGTGATTGGGAAGGATGGTCAGCCACGGCCATGCGAGGTGGTCTGCAAGAATGCCGGATCTCTGCGGAGTCACAGAAGCAGCGTACACAGCAAGCAAAAAACCTGTGAAATGACAGTGGTTGGAGAGGATGGCCAGCCGCGGCCATGCGGCAAGGTCTGCAAGAATAATCAAAACCTATTCTATCACAAGAGAAGAGACCACAGCGGGCAACAAACCTGCAACCTGACATTAGTCGGAAAGGATGGCAAACCGCGGCCATGCGGGATGATCTGCAAGAATGCTCAATTCATGTCGACTCACAGAAGAAGCGTACACAGCGGGAAAAAAACCTGTGAAACACCAGTCGTCGGGAAGGATGGCCTACAGCGGCAATGCGGGAAGGTCTGCAAGAATGCTAAAGCCCTGTCGGATCACAAAAGAACCCACCACAGCGGCCAAAAAACCTGTGACGCAACAATAGTCGGGGATGATGGCCAGCCGCAGCCGTGCGGGGCTCTCTGCAGGAATTCTCAGGCCCTGTCATCGCACAGAAGCAAAGCCCATAGAAGGCGAAAAACCTGTGAAGTTAAAGTGGTCAGTGAGGATGCTCGGCCACAGCTATGTGAGACAGCCTGCAGGAGTGCTCAAGCCCTGTCGGGTCATAAAACAAGACATCAAAAATGGAAGCCTGATAATAGGGACCAGGGCCCCTGCTCTAAAAAATGCAAATTGCATGAGTAACGGGCTAATCCGGTACATGGCTTCGATGAGTTTTCACCCGGTACAACCTTTGGTTTTTAACAAAGTGTCTTTGACAGAAAAAATACTTATTTTCTTGATCTATCCTTCCTCTCTCTCCACCCGTATGCAAGGTTATAATTATTAGACACTCACTCTTTGCGGCACCGCTGTTGCTGATATTATTGTTGTCTGTCGTCTGTCAGGCTGACTCCTCAACAAAATGGTTTATTATCGAGTTTGAACACAATGCAGTG
>NZ_JAHHPR010000372.1:0-1659 GCF_024606255.1 Endozoicomonas sp. SESOKO3 | reverse complement strand
GCCCCAGGTTCGCCACCATCCGGTCAGCTTTCCGACTGCCATAATGCCTGTTGTGCCCGGGTCCTCCTATGGTGGTGGTGATTGAGGTGCTGTTGCTGTTGCGCTTGATGCGTGTATCGTAAATATCGAACCGGTCATCACCGTCTCCGCCATCAAAGACAAGGCCAGCGAGGGCCGGAATGGTGAAAATATCGTTGCTGGCCGGGCCTTTGATAATCTCAAAGTTCTTGATAACGGACGGAAATGTGTCATAGGTGCCCTGCGATTCGGATGATCTGAGGGTAAAAGACCAACCCCCTTCGATGTGAGTATCCAAAGGGCAGGGCAGCGAGCCGTTCGGAGGACACGAGGGACTCGCCGGGACCAGATCCACAGACAGCCGGAGCCGGACAAATTCCGGGGCAAGGGTTGCCTGGCTGAAGTCGATTGTGTCTTTTCCCGGGCCACCGTCCAAGTGGATAAACGCCGGCAGCTTTAGCAGGAAAAGGTAATCATCCCCCCCTCTGCCATCAAATTTAAAGAGGGAACCTCTGGACACATAAATGTCAGCGTCATCATCACCGGAAAATAGCAGGTTGTGGTCATCTCCGGTGTCCTCCAGGATAAGGTTCCTGACCGTTAAACCTTCCTTCAGGTCAACCGTTACATCATCACTAACGGGCCATTTAAAGAGCAGCGTATTGGCGCCGCCGCCCCCGTCCAGGAAGGTGCCATTTTGCCAGGGGGCGTTAAGGATGATCCGGTCGTCTCCGTCCCCCATGCTCACCTTGTCCAGGCCGCCCCCGGTGCTGAAAATATCCGTACCATTGCTGCCAAAGAAAGTATCATCGCCCGAAGTCCCGGCAATCTGGTCGATCCCTTTGAATACCGTCTGGTGATAACGCCAGCTGTCCGTTACGTCAGTATTTCGCCATCGGGTCTGTGCGATCCCCTCCGTGACGTTGACGGTCATCCCATCCAGTTGATAGGTTGAGGCGACTTTGATACTGATACTTCTGGAGCCTTTCCGCAGGAGCCGGACATCGTAAAATACAGAAGACTTGTCGTGTATTAACTGGTTGTGTCCCTCATTGGCAGCAATAACGGTGGTATTGCCCATGCCGACAATGAACTGGTTATTCCCTCCCATATCCTTCAAAATGTCACGCCCCCCCATGCCAAGCAATACATTATCTGTGAAGGGGTTGCCTGTTAGCCGGTCATTGCCCGGGCCGCCGACAACGATGGGGATGCCAGAGTGTGAGGCTGATGACAAGTCAAGGTGAACAGCCGGTAAAACCACAGAGCTGCTGAATGCCTTGGAGGTCTTGCATAGCCTAAGAAAAGTTGTGTCCCTGTCAAAGGTATGACGTATCTCGAGCATGGTCAGGGCTTGTGCCATTGGCTGACCGGGGAACAGTTCGGCCCATTTTTTTGAGACCGGTTTTAACTCTGATACCGTATGGCGACCGTGATGTTGTCTGCGACCGTCTGCATGGGTTTTAACCAGTTTTAAAGTCAGTATGTGCCGCGGTCTTGAAGAGAGAACGAGAGGACCGTTCTCGACCGGGTGCAGATACTTCTTCATGAGAGGGGTGACGCCTTCAAAGAGCACCTGCTGTTCGCCCGGCTTCAGGGTCAGCTTGCGTAAAACACCACTGTGGGGGGTGCATGTGGAAG
>NZ_JAHHPR010000371.1:0-2207 GCF_024606255.1 Endozoicomonas sp. SESOKO3 | reverse complement strand
ATTAAAAAGACCGGGAAAGCGTATGGAGGGCCTGGTGATGACGATATCTGGATTGGCGAGTCAGGGGTGGCCTATGGCGGTAGAGGCAACGATGTCCTGCGTCTGCCCCATGAGGGGGTCGGCTATGGCGGACCGGGCAACGACACCCTCATTAACGGCAGGCTACAGGACGGTGGCTCCGGTCATGATCTTCTCCTGGATGACCTTGGCCGTATCAAACAGGTTGGTGGTGCAGGCAATGACCGGTTTAAACCGGGTATAGGTCGGGGGATCATTATCGGGGGACCTGGCAATGACACCCTGATTATGCCAACCGAGATCAAGATTCCTAAAACTAACTTCTTTGGCGGCTTTCTGGAAACGGGTATGAAGTACTTTCACCTTCGCCAGACCGACTCCGTCGCATTATTCGAGGTTCACCTGCGAAGCGGACAATGGCGTAGCCGTTTTGCTGAATACCTGGAATACCACAATCTTAAACGCCATGCACCGGATGGCAGGGAAACGCCGGGAGGCGCTATTTTCAGTCTCTTTGGCGTACCGGATAATGGTTTTGATATCAACCCACGCCACAACTACCCTGAGAGCGATCTTTACCCAAACAAACTTTATATTGCCTCGCTGTCAGAGATAAGAGCGGACTACCAACGTAAAGAAATTCACAAAAGATTGATCTCCGAACGTGTGCTGACGGGTTATGACGAAAAGCACACGAACGTAAAACGGGTCTCTGATAAATACGGCCATCAGGAATACTTTGACGTGGGCGAAGTTTTTTTTAAACACGCCTATCACTGGGGAGGGCCCACACAAGAAGGCCATATGTATTTATCAACAGCAGGCCTTTACCTGCTATCAAACGGGGATTTGTACTATTTCAGCGAGCGTGGACTGAGGGAGCGCAGCCGAAGGGAGAAAGTCAATGAGTCCAGTGTATTTTACACAACCCTGTGTCAGCTATTGGAAACCGGGGGGACCGTTACCGGCATTGAAACGGTGGTGGGGTCAGAGCAGGGTCTGAGGGCGATCGGGACGTTTCAGCCCGACAACATTTATTTCAATAGTGGTAAAAATGAGGCCTTTACCCTGGGCGGGAACGATTTTGTCCATGCCGGCAATGGCACCGGGATTAACTGGATACATCTGGGATCCGGTGATGACCTGGCATTGTTGGGTGATGGCTTGAACGAGGTCCATGGAGGCCCTGGCACGGACACCGTGTCTTACCGTCTCAGGAAAAAAGGTCTTAAACTGGACCTCACCCACCAGAACCTCTATAGCCTACAGCCAGCAGAGCAGCTGGCAGGGATGGAGGTCATCCAGGGTTCCCCGGGCAATGACACCCTCCTGGGAGACCACCGTAATACCGTTTTCGTGGTCACCAATGGCACCAATACCCTGGATGTCCGGGGCGGCAACGACACCGTGACCGCCAACGGCGGAAAAACGTCTGTCCGGTTACGCAGTGGCTTTAACACGGTATTACTGGGTGAGGGCAGGCACGAGGTATACACAGGCACTCATTCGGACACCCTCTGGCTGCGTCGTGGCAGCGATCTTGGCAACCACCGCATTCACGGTCATAAACACCAGAAGCCGCCAACAGGAAAATGGCCCGTGCTGGTCATCCGTTGGGAAAAATCGGGTGAATCGTGCCGTGACCCGCAAAAGGCCAGTTTGACCATCAATTCTTTTGACGAGAGCCTGAATCTGTTTTTTAGCCCTGAAATACCGCGTCAGAGCGTCACCCTTGACTTTCACACTGATGGTTTACGTCATTTCGAAACAGTACAAGCCAACCCCGTTATCCTTTATTGGGAGCAAGCGGCAGGCAACCCCCCTTCCCTGCCAATGACCGAGGCCCTGACCCGCCTGAGGAACAGTACTCTCTCGATTTATGTTGATTCAGACAGGGAACCCTGCCAGGTCAAAAAGAGAGTGGAGGACTACACCTTTTCCACAGGGGAGATGCTGGCATTCTTAAATCGCTATCCTGAAAAACCCTTAGGTGAATTCCCCCCGGCCAAATGGCGTGACGAAGCTGAACTGAAGAGCCTTGCCGATGAGGGAAAAAACCTGGGCGCCGGCCTGCACCGGATTGGCAGTCGGGAAAGCAACAATGTCAGGCTGGAGATTGAGTTTCGTTTCGACTCTTCCACATGCACCCCCCACAGTGGTGTTTTACGCAAGCTGACCCTGAAGCCGGG
>NZ_JAHHPR010000034.1:0-1633 GCF_024606255.1 Endozoicomonas sp. SESOKO3 | reverse complement strand
TGGCTGAGAGATTGCCAGACCTTGCTGGATAAATTGCAAAAACTGACCCAGCCCATAGCTGTTCGCAATATTTGTTCTGCCCACGACCTGATTTACTGGCTTCATCAGCGATTTGTGAGCGCTCTCGCCCCGGTCGCAGAAGCATCAGGGCAGGGACAAATTACCAAAATCACAGCAAATAGAACACTGATTGATTTACTCCCACAAGGAGTTGCCGGACTATTAAACGACAATTGCATCTGTGTACTGAGAAAACTTGGCATAGTAAAGCTACGCATGCTTAATATGGTGGATGCCGCTTTTATTAATGCAAACCTCGGAGTGCACGTCTGCACCATAGCAATGCTGGAACAGGCCGAGGGAGGCAAGGGCCGTACACTTCGGCTCGACATCTCTGATCATTTTTCCCAAGACGAGGAAAACAAACACTTACAGGGCAAATTGAAACGCTTCTGGTTTTTGGTCCAGACACTCCGTTGTGCATCGATTGATAGAAGTTCACGGCCAATGTCGATCAGTTTCAATCAAAACGCGGGGAAAATGACCATAGAATACACTCAGGTTGATACCACCTTACAATTACAGATGGGCTTTGTGAAATTGATAACTGTCCTGAGAGGACTGCCCTCGATGGATATATCAATCAACAATTTTAATCGCGGAAACAATACTGATAAGTGGTATTTTGAAACCCTGGTTAAAAAGTGCCAAAACGGGTTGAACGACGCCGTAAATAGCTGGATATTCAAACATTGCCTGGTATTGGATGTCATCAAAAGCCGCAATATACCCTCATATTTCTATGATTTTGCGTTCCTTGATTTTCTGGACGGCGAATACAGGTTATTCCATGGAATGGTCCAACAAGCTGATGATTTTCTTGAGACAACCCAAGGCTCGGCCAGAGGTTCAGATCTTCGTCAAATATTGACTGCTGCTACCGAACACCTTCAGTCAAATTATGCTGCAAGAATGACAAAAGAACTGCTAGCTCACATGGCCATTGAAACCCATTCTCCAAAGATTTTTATTCTACTCTTGCGTGAGGACTTTGATATAGATCACGATAGGGATCTGGTGCTTTTCCTGGTGCAACAAAACCCACACATATTCAGATATATTTCCGACGAATTCAAGGATGATATTGAAATGGCCAAATCTGCAATAGGACAGCAAGGGCTGTTATTAAAATATGCCAGCGATCGTTTCAAAAAAGATAAAGTGCTGGTAATGCTTGCCATTAAAAGTGATGGCTGTGCACTAAAGTATGCCGGTACGGATCTCAAAAATGACCCTGATGTAGTTGTGGCGGCTACCAGAAGACATTTTGATGCCTTTCACTATGCCGGGCAGACAGTAAAAAACAATAAAACCCTCTTGAGAATACTCATTAAGGAAAACCCTAAGGTCATGGACTTTGCTCCTGAGTCCCTTAAAAACGACAAGGACTTTGTTCTGCCACTGCTATCAAGAGATGTCCCCATTTACGAATACCTTAGCGACAGACTGAAATCTGACCCGGATATTCAAGCTGCAGCCCGGAACCAGGACGCCTGATTCAGGCAATAACGCAACAGGCTCTTCCCTTATGTGGCAAAACACCCGCTGTGTCAGGATAGATGTCGCCTCTTTT
>NZ_JAHHPR010000370.1:0-10523 GCF_024606255.1 Endozoicomonas sp. SESOKO3 | reverse complement strand
CTCTTATGAGACGACAGGGCTTTGGCATTCCTGCTGACCTTCCCGCATGGCCGCTGCCGACCATCCTCTCCAACCACGGTCACGTCACAGGTTTGTTGCCCTGAATGTTCTCTGCCTCTGTGATCCGATAAGCTTTTAGCACCCTTGAAAATCATCCCGCATGGCTGCGGCTGTCCGTCCTTCCCAACCACTATCAGGTCACAGATCCTATGCCCGCTGTGGTACCCACTTTTGAGATATGACAGAGTTGTGACATTCATGCAGACCTTTCCACATGGCCGTTGTTGGAGATCCTCCCCGACCACTGCAATATCACAGACTTGCCTCCCTGTCCGCACTTGTTGTTTTCGATTAGACGGAGTTTGTTGGCAATGGGTAGCCCCTCCGGAAGGAAGACAACCCGGGGATTTTCGAAGACTGAGTAAACCATCCACTATAATCTCGTCATCAACGTTTAAGGGAACATTCCCGGGTATTTGTACATTATCATTGAGTATCTCGTCAGGGTCACTGATAGAGACTGCTTCTGCACTCACTGGTTGTCTGGCATTTCCAGGACCAAAATGGTTTGTGCAACCAAGACAGTGTTCATTCACCGAATGAGGGCACGCGCTTTGTCCGGGTGTTACTCCCGATGGCTGGAATTGACAAACGCCATGACATGGATAAGCGAAACAATTTAAACCTAAAGTGTGTGAGAACTCTTGAGGGCCTCCTTTACCATCGCCTAAGTCAGAATACATAAGACGAATGAAAAAACCTCTAGGGTAAATGGTGGCTTCCCGGACTTGCTGACCGGATGGTTCTGATGGTGGATCTTGTGGTGGATTACCACCAGAGCCATACATCAGAGTGATGGTCGCAAACGGATAATCCCTCCGTGTCAAAATAGTAGTTGCCCCCTGTTGCTCAATCGGATTAAACAGGGGTGATTCGGGGTTCCAATAGTTTTTAAAAAGCCAACCGAAAATGACGACCACTTCTACAGGCAGCCATGAATAAGGTGCGCAGCATAGAGGGGCGTCTTTGCTGGTCAGGATCAATTCGTGACCCACCAGCAGGTGAGTGGCGTAAAGCCATTGCCACGAAATCGACTTAATAGGGGTCGTTTTTATTCCGTAACGGCTAGATCTGTGTCGTTTGTCATCCATTGACAAACCTGGTCCCGCGTCGCCGTTGGTTTTGGCAATGACTGACGGACACTTAGACGATCTATGACAGCCACGCTTTATAGAAAAGCTTTTTTTTGGAGAATCTGGATTTGATTCAAGCTTAACAAAAAAATGTTCTGTCAATGCTTCGACCTGACAGACGACAGACAACAACAATATCGGCAACAGCAAGGCTGCAAAGAAGGAGTGTTTAATAATTCTATCCTTGCATTCTGGTGGACAGAGAGGAAGGATAGATCAAGAAAAGCTGGAGAAAGGACTGCTGTCAGATCTGACCGTTACTTATTCACTTTACCCTTTTCGCCTCAACTTCTTTAGAAGTGAAGGCATCATTCTGGTTCACATGAACAGGCTTGCGTTTTCGATGTTGTTTTTTGTGATCCGACAGGGCGCGGGCATTCCTAAAGACCCTCCCGCATGGCCGCTGCTGACCATCCTCCCCGATTACGGCGATGCTACAGGTTTTTTGCCCGGTATGGTATTCGCTCTTGTGAGTCGACAGGGCTTTGGGATTCTTGCAGACCGTCCCGCATGGCCTTAACTGGCCATCCCTCACGATTACAATCACGTCACAGGTTTTTTGCCCTTTGTGGAGCCTTACTTTATGATCCGACAGGACTTTACGATTCTTGCAAATATGTCCGCAGGGCCGCGGTTGGCCATCCTCCCCGAGCACGTTCACGTCGCAGGTTTTTTGCCTACTGTGCTCTCTGATTTTGTGATTCGTCAGAACATGAGCATTCCTGCAAACCACCCCGCATGGCCACGACTGACCATCCTCCCCAACCACTGTCTCGTCACAGATTTTTTGGCTGCTGTGCTCTTTTCTTTTATGTTCCGAGAGGTCATGAATATGCTTGCAGACCACTCCACATGGCCGCGGCCGGCCATCCTCTCCGATCACAGTTACTCCACAAGTTCGTTGCCCGCTGTGCTCTCTTCTTTTGTGCCCCGACAGGGCATAAGCACTTTTGCAGACCTTTCCGCATGGTTCCGGTCGGCCAGCTTTTCTTACCACTGGTACGCTACAGCTTCGTTGCCGGCTGCGTTCTCTTCTTTTGCGCTCTGACAGGACATGAGCATTCTTGCAGACCTTCCCACATGGCGGCTGCTGAACCTCGTTCTCAACCAGTCTCACGTCACAGGTTGGAGGACAAACCGAGGCTGAAGCCCCCATTGAGTCTGTGAAATGGGGAGTCGTACAGGAAATCCCATTTTTTTCCGGAAGACTGCGATCACTTAGACAGAGTAATCCATCAATTATAACCTGATCATCAGCAGAAACAGGCTTATTCACGGACACGGGCACATCGTCTTTAGCTGGGCCGTTAGGGTCATTGGTATAGGTGGAGCCTGCGCTCATCGAGTATATAGCGTTTCCAGGACCAAAATGACGTTTGCAAACAAGGCAGCGTTCATTCAACGAATGATAACATGAGCTTTCTGGCGACGTTGCAACTGATGGCCCGAATTGACAAAAGCCGTGACAGGGATGGACAAAACAATGCAAACCTAAAGTGTGTGAGTACTGTTGAGGGTCTCCGTTACCGTCGCCAAAGTCAGAATACAGGAGACTGGTGAAAAAGCCTATAGGCTGGATATTAGCTTCCGGGACTTGCTGGCCAGATGACTCTGATGGCGGGTATTGTGGTGTTTTATCGCCAGAGCCATGCATCATTGCCATGGTCTCAAACGGGCAATCCCCCAGTGTCAGCGCAGAGATCAACTCCTGTTGCTCAATCGGATTTAACAGGGGTAAATCAGGGTTCCGGCAGTTTTTTAAAAGCCAACTGACAATCAGAGCCATTTCTATTGGCAGCCATGAACAAGAGCTGGAGTTTAGAGGAGAGTCTCTGCTGGTCAGGATCGGTTCATAACCAACCAACAGGTTTGTGGCGTGAAGCGATTGCAACGAAATTGACTCAAAAAGGGCTGTTTTTATCCCGCAACTGCATGGTCCTTCGACAATGAAATGACCTGTCAAAGGTTCGGCCCGACAGACGACAGATAATAGCAACATCAGCAATAGCATTGCTGCAAAGGGTGAGTTTTGAATAATTCTGTCCCTGCATTCTGATATACAGAAAGGAAGGATAGATCAAGAAAACCTCGTGAAAGGGCTTCTGTCAGTTCTGACTGTTACTTATTCACTTTGCCCTCATCAGGACTGAGGCCTTCGTCCTGATTCACATCAACAGGCTTGCGTTTACGTTGTCTTCTTTTGTACTCCGACAGGTCATGAGCATTCCTGAAGGCCTTTCCGAATGACCTCGGCTGGCCATCCTCCCCGACCACGATCATTTCGTAGGTTTTTTGTTCGCTGTGAGCCCTGCTTTTGTGAATTGACAGAGATAGCACATTCCTGCAAACCCTTCCGCATGGCCTCGGCTGGCCGTCCTCCCCGACCACGGCCACGTCGCAGGTTTTTTGCCCGCTATGAGCTCTGCTTTTGTGATCGGACAAAGATGACACACTCTTGCAGACCTTTCCGCATTGCTTCGGCTGGCCATCCCCCCCGACCACGGTCACGTCGCAGGTTTTTCGCCCGCTGTGATCTCTGTATTTGTGAACTGACAAAGATGACGCATTCTTGCATACCTTTCCGCACGCCCTCGGCTGGCCATCTTCCCCGACCACAAGCACTTTGCAGGTTTTTTGCCCGCTGTGATTTCTGCTTTTGTGAACCGACAAGGATGACGCATTCTTGAGAACCTTTCCGCATGGCCGCAGCTGGCCATCTTCCCCGACCTCGGTCACATCACAGGTTTGTTGACCGCTATGGTCCCTTCTTTTATGATCCGACAGGGCTTTAGCATTCTTGAAGACCCGCTCGCATGGCCCTTGTTGGCCATCCTCACCAACCACTTTTTCGACACAGGTTTGTTGCCCCGAGTGGGCTCTTATTTTGTGATTCGACAAGGCCACAGCATTGTTGCAGACCTTCCCGCATGGCCGCTGTTGGCCATCCTCTGAGACCACTGTTATGTCACATTTTTTTTGCCCGCTGTGATCCCTGCTTTTATGAACTGATAGCAATTTCGCATTCTTGAGGATCTTTCCGCATGGCCGCATCTGGCCGTCTTCCCTGACCACGGTCACGTCACAGGTTTTTTGCCCGGTGTGAGCTCTTATTTTGTGATCCGACAGAGCTCGAGTACCCTTGCAGACCTTACCACATGACTCTTGTCGGCCATCTTCTCCGGCCACGGTCACGTCACAGGTTCGCTGTCCGGTACGGTTTCTTCTTTTATGATTCGACACGGTTTGCTGGCAATGGGTAACCCCTCCGGAAGGAAGACAACCCGCAGGCGAAGACACCACTGGGCGTGTGAAATAGGCAAACGTACAGGAAATCCCCTTTTCTCCTCGAGGACCAGAACCACGCAGGCTGAGTAAACCGTTGATTATCATCTGGTCATCAACAGAGACAGGCACATTCCCGGGCATGGGTGCATCATCATTGGCTGAACCGTCAGGGTCTTTAGTGTAGGCCGACCCCGGACTCATTGAGTGTGTTGCGTTTCCAGAATCAAAATGGCGTATACAACCATGGCAGTGTTCATTCACCGGGTAACGGCATGAGTTTTGCGCGGGTGTTGCTCCTGATAGCCGGAATTGACAAACACCATAACAGGGGTGGACGAAACAATTTAAATCCAAAGTGTGTGTGGATTGTTCAGGATCTCCGTTACCGTCGCCAGAGTCGGAATACAAGAGACCAGTGAATGAGCCTCCAGACTGAGCAGTAGTTTCCTGCGGGACTCGCTGGCCGGATGATTCTGATGGCCGGTACTGCGATGGGTTATCAACAGACCCATACACCATTATGATGGTCGCATACGGTTGGTCACCCTTTATCAGCACAGATGTTGCCTCCCGTTGTTCATCTGCATTTTGTCGAAGTTCGATAACAAAACGTTCTGTCAATGGTTCGGCCCGACAGACGACAGATAACGACACTAGCAACAGCATTTCTGCAAAGAGTGAGTGTCGAAGAATTCTATCCTTGCGTTCTGGCATAGAAAGGAAGGATAGATCACCTTATGAGAGGATGGGTGTCAGATCCGGGACCGAGGTCATCGTTCTGAGCCGAATCAACAAGCTTGCGTTTTAAGTGTTTTCTCTTGTGCTTTGTCAGGGATCTGGAATTCTTACAGACCAGGCCACATAGCCGCTGTTGGCCATCCTCTCCGACCACGCTTACGTCACAGGTTTTTCGCTCGCCGTGGGCGCTTCTTTTGTGATCCGACAGTGCCTGAGCGTGCCTGCAGACTCTCCCACATAACCGTGGCTTGCCATCCTCCTCAACCACGGTCACGTCACAGATTTTTTGTCCGGTGTGGACTTTGCTTTTGTGACACGACAGAGCCTGAACATTCTTGCAGACAGCACCGCATGGCCGTAACTGGTCATCCTCTCCGACCACTTTTATGTCACAGTTTTTTGGCCCGCTGTGCTCTCTTCTTTTGTGATTCGTCAGTCTTCGAGCATTCTCACAGAGCTTTCCACATGGCCGGGGTTGGCCATCCCCCCCTACCCATGTTTCGTCACAGATTTTTTTTCCGGTGTGGTATCTGCTTTTGTGAACCGATAGGTCTCTGGCATTCTTGCAGACCTTCCCGCATGCCCATTGCTGGCCACCCTCTCCCATCACGATCACGTCACAGGTTTGTTGCCCGCTGTGGGCTACTCTTTTGTGATCCACGAGAATTTTGGCACATTCGCAAACTACCCCGCATGGCTGCTGCTGGCCATCCTCCCCGACCACGATCACGTCACAGGTTTTTGGCCCGCTATGATCTTTGCTTTTGTGAACTGACAGAACTAGCGCATTCTTGCAGACTTTTGCGCATGGCCGCGGCTGTTCGTCCTCATCGATCACGGTCACGTCACAGGTTTTGTGCCCGCTGTGAAGCCTTCTTTTATGATACGCCAGAGCTTTAGTATTTTTGCAAACTTCCCCGCATGGCTTCTGCTGGCCATCCTCATCGACCAGGGCCAGGTCGCAGATCCTCTGCCCGGTGTGGTCTTTTCTTTTGTGATTCAACAGGGCCTGTTGGCAATGGGCTCCCCCTCCGGAAGCAAGACAACCTGAAGGTAAAGTCTTCATTGAGTGTGTAAAACGGGTAAACGCAAAGGAAATCCTGTTTTCTTCTGGAAGACCCTGACTACTTAGACTGAGTAGCCCACTGATGATAATCAGGTCGTCAGGGGTGACAGGCAAATTCCCGGGCAATGGCACATCACTACAGGTACGTCTGGTGGGGCCAGTGTTGTAGGCGAGCCCTGCACTTTGTCCGGGTGTTGCTTCTGATGACCGGAATTGACAAACCCCATAACAGGGATGGGCGAAACAATTTAAACCTAAAGTGTGTGAGTTTTGATGAGGGTTTCTGTTATTGTCACCAGACTCAGAATACAGAAGACGGGTGAAAAAACCTACAGGGGCGCTGGCGACTGCCGGAACTTGCTGGCCTGATGATTCTGATGGAGGGTATTGTTGCGAGTTATCTCCGGAGCCAGGCACCATAGAGATGATCGCAAACGAATGACCCTGACTCGCCTGTTGTTCAATCGGGCTAAATAGCGGTGAACCAAGATCCCAATAACTTTTTAAAAACCAACCAACAGCGAAAATCGCTTCTAAAGGCAGGCATGAACGAGAGGTAAAGCGAATAGAGGCATCTTTGGTGGTTAGGATCAGTTCACAAACAACCAGCAGGGGAGTGGTGTATAGCCAGTGCCATAGAATCGATTCAATGATGATCGTTTTTAGTTCGTAACCGACTGGTCTGTGTCGTTTGTCATTAAGCAGAAAATCTGTTCCTGTGCAGCCGTTTCTGTCAACAATGAATGACAAAGTACACGACAATGCACGCAGTACACACTTTATAGAGAAGCCCAGGTTTGGAAAAACTGCTTTCTGTTTATGCTCGACAATACAGCCTTCTTTCAATGGTTCAGCCATAGAGATGACAGACAGCGACAATAGCAGCAACAGCAGTGCTGCAGAGTATGAGTGTTTAATAATTCGATTCTTGCATACTAATTTAAAGAGAAGAAGGATAGATCACCTCATGAAAGGAGGGTTGTCGGATCAAAGACTGAGGTCATTGTTCTGGTGCACATCAACAGGTTTGCGTTTTTGATGTTGTCTTTTATGGTTGGATAGGGCTTTAGCATTTTTACAGACCCTCCCGCATGGTCGCTGCTGACCATCCTCCCCGACCACGGCCTCGTCACAGGCTTGTTGCCCGGTGTGATACCACATTTTGTGATTTGACAGGGCCTGATCATTCTTGAAGATCTTCCCGCATGGTCGCTGCTGACCACCCTCCCCGACCACTGCCTTGACACAGATTCGTTGCTTGCCATGGGATTTTCTACGGTGATAACACAAGGTTATGGCATTGCTAAAGACCTTTCCGCATGGCCGTTGTTGACCATCTTCCCCGACCTTAACCACTTGACAGGTTTGTGGTCCGGTGTGGTCTCTTCTTTTGTGATCTGCCAGAACTTGAGTATTCCTGCAAACCTTTCCGCATAACTGCTGCAGGCCATCGTCCCCGACTACTGTCTCGCCACAGATTTTTTGCTCACAGTGGTACTTGCTCTTGTGAACCGACAGAGCAAGAGCATTCTTGCAGATTTTTCCACATGATCGCTGGCCATCCTTCCCGATCACGGTCACGTCACAAGTTTGTGGTCCACTGTGTTTTCTTCTTTTGTGATCCGACAGGGTCAGAGCATTCTTATAAACTGTTCCACATGGCCGCTGGTGTCCGCCTTCAACTACCATCACGTCACAAATTTGTTGGCTGCTGTGGTCTGCTCTTTTTTTATTCGAGAGAGCTTTAGCATTCTTGGAGATCTTCCTGCGTGGTTGCGTCTGGCGATCCTCCCCGACCACTTTCTCGTCATAGGTTGGCTGCTCGCTGTGGATATTTGCTTGGTCATCCAACAGTTCTTGTTGGCATTTTTTAGCTCCGAATATAATATTCTCGGGTACTGGCAGAGCTTGTAATGTATCTTTCCGGGAAAGATGCGTTTGACTCTGATCCAACAGACTAAGTGACTCAGTAATGAACTCAAAATCATTAACAGTGGAAAGCAAACCCCTGAGCATTAGTTCATCATCATTGAGTAAGCCGATAGCATCAGTTGTATAATCGATTAAGTCTGAGGCCACTCCGTTTCCATCAGAAGTATCAATTAGTATTCCGAAAATTGATTCTTCTTCGGAATGTTTAGCCTCTACAGTATCAGAAGTACCTAAGCAACCAGGACACTGTCTATTCGCCAAATGCGGGCATGAGTTTTGTTCGGGTGTTGCTCCCAATTGAGCAACGGATACTTCTGCCCTCGCCTCTGGAGTGTGGATCGTTGCATAGGGCTCTGCCAAGTGGAACTCAGCGGCACTTCTGCTATCAAATAATGGTCCGAACTGACAAACGCCACGACAAGGATGGACGAAACAATTCAGACCCAAAGTATGCAGGTGTTGTTGAGGGCCTCCATCACCGCCACCATGGCCGTAGTCAGTATTCTGAAGACTAGTGAAAGAGCCTCTGTAGTGGCTCATTGTCTCTGGGGCTTGCAGACCGGATGGTTCTGAAGGCGGGTATTGTTTTTGGCCATGTCCGGAGCCATGCATCATGGTGATGATCGCAGACGTTTGGTCTTGAGTCAACTGTACTTCCACCGGGTTAAACAGCGGTGAATCAGGGTTCCAATAACATTTTAAAAGCCAACCGACAGTGACAACCAATTCTGCAAGTAGCCATGAATAAGGGGTAGAGTCAGGCGATGAAGTTGACCCCAGATGGCCCTCTTTTTCGGAAATTTCTGACAGGTTGTCTGTTAATGTATGCCGGTTGAGCTTGGTAGAAAAATACCGGTTTGGAGAAACTGTATTATAGTCAAAGTCAACAACAAAACGGCTACCAAACAGTTGAGCCTGACAAACGACAGATAACGACTGTAGCAGAAAGAGCGATACCGCAAAGTATGAACGTTTAATAATTCTATCCTTGCATTCTAATATACAGAGAGAAAGGATAGATCATCTCATGAAAGGATGGGTCTCAGATCGGGGACTGAGGTCACTGTTCTGGTCCTGATCAACAGCCCTGCGTTTTCGATGCCTTCCTTTATGGTTCGACAAGGCTTTGGCGTTCTGGCAGACTACCCCGCATCGGTACTTGAGCCCATCCGTCCCAACCAATGTTACGTCGCAGGTTTTTTTCCCACTGTGGTATCTGCTTTTGTGATCCCGCAGAGCTTGAGCATTCCTGCAGACCTTTGCGCATCGCCGCTGTTGTCGATCCTTATCAACCACGACCAGGTCACACATTTTTTGCCCTGAGTGGTAGTTGCTTTTGTGAGATGACAGCGCTTGTAGATTCTTGCAGACCTTTCCGCATGGCCATAGCTGACCATCTTCTCCGACCATGTTCACGACGCAGGTCTGTTGCCCGCTGTGGACACTTCTTTTGTGTTCCACCAGATTGCGAGAATTTTCGCAGGCCATTCCGCATGGCCGTTGCTGACCATCCTCTCCCACTACTGTCATTTCACAGGTTTTGTGCCCGGTATGGTATCTGCTTTTGTGAGATGACAAAGATGGAGCATTCTTGAAGACCGTCCCGCATGGCCTCTGTTGGCCATCCTCGCCGACCACAGTCAGGTCACAGGTTTTTTGACTGCTGTGCTCTCTTTTTTTGTGATCCGACAGGGCATGGGAATTCATATAGATCCTGCTGCAGGGCCGCTGCTGACCATCTTCCCCGATCACAGTCACGGTACAGGTTTGTAGTCCGGTATGTGCTTTTCTTTTGTGCTCCCATAGGCCTTGTGCATGCTTGAATATCTTCCCACAGAGCCGCTGCTGGTGATCTTCTCCGACCACGGCCACGTCACAGATTTTTCCCCCACTATGGTATTTACTTTTATGAGTCGACAGGGAAGCAGCATTCTTATAAACGCTCCTGCATGTTCGCTGCTGACATTCCTTCGCCACCACTGTCAGGTTGCAGTTCGCCCGCTTGGCAGGATTCATTGTATCGGCTACAGCAGCACCTTTTGAGCCTGAGGCGTCCCCGTCTGAGACGACTCCGTCCACAGGGTTGCGACGACAGCAATATCTATCAGCCATGGAGGGGCATGAGCTTTTTTCGGATGTTACCTTTGTACATCCTGTCGAACTTTCTACGGAATTCAGCGCTCCGCTATCGGATGAGTCGAATGATGGTCGCAATTCACAAACGTCACGACAAGGATGGACGAAACAATTGAAACCCAGAGTATGTGAGTGTTGTTCAGGGCCTTCGTTACCGTCACCAGAGACCGAAT
>NZ_JAHHPR010000369.1:0-1141 GCF_024606255.1 Endozoicomonas sp. SESOKO3 | reverse complement strand
GCCTTCACTATCTACCATTACGGACTTGAGGAGCAGACCGGTTCGACGATCCAGCCATAATTGGTAACCATAACGAAACCGATCCGTTGGCACCACCAGCAGCTGAACAGCTTCCCGACCCGCTATACGATCCAGAGCGGCTGGCTTCAGCTTGTAATGGTTGTCAAAATGACCGGAAGTAAAACGTCCCACCATCGGAACCAGAGACTCATGTTCAAATCTTGTGGGTTCTCTTCCAGCACTGGCGAAAGTGATAATCTTTCCCTGACGAACCATCTCTCTGGGCAATCCATCCAGAAAAGCAATACTTTCCAGCTCTTCTGACTTGCCACCCACTTTTTGAAGCGTGTGCGCCACTGCCAGGGTTTCTAGGTTAGCACCCTGTTGGTAAACAAAGTGTCCGCGATAGGTAAGATTTTGAGTGGCTTGAATCATGGTTTCCAACCATTTCTCAGGCGTATCGGCAGACTTTGATGACTGGCCGACAGACTTTGATGACTGACCGGCAGGCTTTGATGACTGACCAGCAGGTTCTGATGATTGGTCAACAGGAAATGCGTGACCCTCCAGTGCTACCAGTAAGACCAGCAGCAAAGGCATTAAATGCCCCCTATTCAATCGAATTCCTTTCATAGACTCATTGTGATTCAAAAGTGGTCAAGCGCGCAAAAGGGAGGATTCCCTGTCCTGAATTCATGGCACTCATTTCAGCATGCTGAAGCGCATACGCCCTGAAACGCTCCCTGATAGCCCTGTCAGCAACACTCTGTGCCTGTGCGAGCTGTTCCGGGGTAATACTGTCATGCTGACGAGAACTGTATCCCGCCTGAATTCCAGCAGCACCGTAGCCGTTTTGAGCAATTTGTACTGGTTGTGACAATGTCGTTTGATCAGTTACCGATGCTACCAGAGGCAGAGCTTCAGGGGTAGAATTGTAATTTTTCACACCCAGCAGCACAGCCAATGCAACAGAAGCAGCAACCACTACTCGCCCCGCTTTAGACCACCACCGGTCAACAACCTCAAGAACGCCCTGGCTGGAAGCAGATGTCTCTTTGGCCACAGATTGAGGTACCTCAGACTTCAACCTGTCACGAATAGCGGCTGACAAATCGATATTCACAAATTCGTTGGTTTCATG
>NZ_JAHHPR010000368.1:0-1451 GCF_024606255.1 Endozoicomonas sp. SESOKO3 | reverse complement strand
TGCCATCAATCAAATGCACCGTTATCGGGATGCCCTGATTCATCGCAGTAAGTTTGATGACAGAGGGTTTGTGAAAACCCGTCCGGTGTTTGGTGCCTATGTGTTGTATCCGGGCTATTTCAATCAGCTTTGTGAACACAACCCATACAGTGTCGCGATTAATGAAGTGGGTATCGGTGCTTTTAGTTTGTTACCTCAGGTTGATAATAAGGGGAGTCATTGGTTATCTGTTTTTTTGCAACAAAAACTGGGGGTTCCTGAGGCAAAATATCCGTATGCGACCAGTGAACGGTATTTTGTGGAGGATGCTGCACGAATTCCGGGTAAAGGTTATTCCATCGCTCATTATCAGGGACTGACTATTCTGGCAAGCCAGTTAGGGCCTGACCGGAATCAGGAGTATATCAACCAGTTTGAAAACGGCGATGCCCGGTTTTATCACACAAAGCTCATCGCCTTTGAGCGGCAGAAAGTCCAGCAACATATCGCTACCGAAGCTCATTACCTTGCAGTGGCTCTGGATGTCGATGATGGTGTTCAGCGACGGGTGGACTATATTTATCCGATCCTCAAAGCGGAGCGGGTGCAGAGGGGGAACCTCACGGAAAAGCAGACAGGTACTCCGGTTTTTGCCAATCCGGATGAGTGGTTCTGGCTATTTAGCCTGGGGTCTGCCTTGCGTTTGAAAATACCATTGTGGCAACAGCGTAAGGTGCATTTTGAGTTAAAGCTGGTCTCCCGGGATGACCTGACAGCGGGTTATGGATGGGATGAGCTGCCTGAACTTTATTCATCGTTAGTGAAGGAGTAAGGGGTGGGTGTTTGTTTTGTGGCAGGTCACAGTGATCTTACCGTTATTAGGTTGACTCGGCTAACGACACTTGTCGGTTAAGAGATATGAGTTGATGAAAACTGCAGATGAGGGCATTCAGTTACATTTTCATGTAGACCATGGGGTTTTTAATGCGATTCACTGTTGCTATGCATGCCTTCTTGACGTCATGAAACATTACGTTGCTCGTACAAAGTTGATGAGCCTTACTCATGAACTCCCTGAGCTATAGCATTGGTTTGTTTCTGGTATCAGCATGACAGATGTTCATACGCCTGTCATACGCAGTAAAAATATGCGGGCAATCAGAAACAGGAATACTAAGCCAGAGATTTTGGTTCGGAAGCTGTTACACTCCAGAGGCTTCCGCTTCAGGTTAAATGTAAAAACTCTGCCAGCAAAGCCCGATATTGTTTTTCCGAAATACCGAGCCGTTATTCTGGTTAATGGCTGCTTCTGGCATGGACACGATTGTCCAGTGTTTAGGTGGCCCAAGACGAGAACGGAATTCTGGAAGGAAAAAATTACGGGGAATCAGCAGCGAGATAAAAGAAACCTCATGAATCTTCAAGCCGCTGGCTGGAGGGTGCTGACTTTATGGGAGTGCGCTCTGGGGGGG
>NZ_JAHHPR010000033.1:0-10760 GCF_024606255.1 Endozoicomonas sp. SESOKO3 | reverse complement strand
GGCGTCAATAGCTTCCCCTCACTACAGAGCTAAGCTATCGTTGATGAACCATTGACATAGGGAGCATGGGATATGTTTCAGACTTTTAAAGCCACTGTAGACAATCAGGGCAACCTCAAACTGCCAGATTACCAGTAAACCCTACTCTGATCCGACAGCAGTTGTTATTGCTGCAAACGACTTCAACCATGGAACCCTTAATCGTGAGAGCTATGCGCGTCCGGGAAAGTTATTCACGGCACATCAAAGCAGAGAAGTTTAATGAAATTATTCGTCGACTACATCAAATTTTTTCAAGAAAAGAGCAATAACCCTTGAACTGATAGGTTGACTCGTTCCCTCGCTTTTAGGCCCCGTGGGTCCCAGCGTGGAAATGCATACCCACACCTGAAAACGGACTCTGTCGCATTGGCTCAGCATGGGAGCCAATGTTCTGCCAAACGTGGAAACGAGCCAAAGAACCTTGAAAATAGAACAGAGTTAAACGATGTCAATAATCAAGACCTGACCCTTTTTCCTCTTTTTCCTTGTAGCTGGGAGGATAATCAGACCAGGCGGTTTGTTGTTAAAGTCATTCATGGTCTAAGCTTGCACCTCTTCCATCGGTTAACAAGAGCTGAGTGTGTCGGTAACGCTGTTTACAGAACTGAAAAACATAGGCATTGATGAGGAGCTGGCGGCAAAAGTCAGTGCCTCCCTTGACCCGGACCACAATGCCAGCAAGAAAGACGTGCTCATCATGCAGGAGGCTATCTTGCAGCACCAGGTTCGCAGCGATCAAAAAATGGCCGACATCAAAGCCGAGTCAGACGCCCGCTACTACCAACAGAAAGCTGAGACAGATGCCCGCTACTACGAACTGAAAGTGGAAAACTCCAAGGCATACGCCGAACTGAAAACCGAAATCCACACCACCATCAACCGGCAATACCTTGTTACCTTTGGCAGTGCCCTGCTGACTATTACTTCCGTACTGGCAGTAAACTGGTACTTTAACGTTTAGGCGTCTCAAACCTGAAAACGGACTCTACAACTTTATGTTGCCTTTGCACTGTACCTCAAATGATCTACAATGAAGCTGCACGGAACAAATATGACATACAAAGGTACTTACAATGAGCAAAAGCGCAATGATCCGGGCCAGAATAGAGCCTGATGTAAAGGAACACGCAGAGGCGATATTCAGGAAACTTGGGCTGAACGCAACAGACGCAATCACTTTGTTTTATAAGCAGGTAGGCTTGTGTAACGGGTTGCCTTTTGATGTTCGTATACCTAATCAAGAAACCCTGAAAACTTTCGAAGATACAGATAAGGGTGTAGGTTTGACCCGATATGATTCTATGGAAGAAATGTTTGATGATCTGGACAAAGAATGATGCTGACTCCAGTAAGGTCGACGAAATTCAAAAAGGATTATAAGAAAGTCGAGCGCCAGGGTAAGGATTTAAAGAAACTTAAAAAGATTATGGTTCAGCTCGCAAAAAAAGAACCACTTGAGCCGAAGCATAAAGATCATTACCTGACAGGAAATCACAAAGGACGTAGAGAATGTCATGTAGAATCTGATTGGTTATTGATCTACAAAGTGGTTGGAAGTGAAATCTTTTTTGAAAGAACTGGATCACATTCTGATTTATTTGGGTAGCAACTGGCTATTCCGGTGCATTGACTCGTTCCCACGCTTTCAGGCCTCGTGGGTCCCAGAGGGTGTCGCAAAACTCCAACAGCTCGTTCCCAAGCTCTGAGATCGTCATTCCCGCGAAGGGTCGTCATTCCCGCGAAGGCGGGAATCCAGCGTCAACAGTGTGTCTCCACCTTCACGAGGATGACAAGGCCAGGGGAGTCCGGGCAGTATGGTTCTGATGGTGAGTCAGTGTGGATTCCCGCCTTCGCGGGAATGACGGGAATGACGGCAAGAAAACGACCCAAAGAGCCTCAAAAATAAAACAAAGTCAAACGATATCAACAATCAAGACCTGCTCCTTTTTTCCCAACTTTTCCGCACAAACACACTATCCCGAAAAAACGCCGCCGGATTCAAAAACAACTTCCGCCATTTCCGCCAGAAACCACCATTCTTTTTCCTCACACCAGCCTGAAAACGAAACAAACCAGGATATTCCTCAACCGGAAAGCCATTCAACGTTTGTTGCTCCCGTAACCAGCAAGGAAAATCAGAAAGTACCCTATCAGAGTCGTAAACACCGTTTTTTAAAACAGCCAATATCTCAGCGTCTGCCTGAAAGCCCGGCAAAGGTTCTGGCAATGTCACCGTGGCGTCCTTGAGGATCTCGGCAAAACGGGCTTCATTCTCCTTTCTTTTACGGTGGTATTGTCGAGTCAGTGGCCTTGGGTGCCACTGGTGCAGCAGAAATGAACCGTTAAACAAATGCGGCACCGCATAATAACTAAAGTAGCGGCGAAAGCCCCGGTAATCCCCCGGAAACTGTCTTTTCACATCCTCAGAATAATCGGCAGGCCGTTTGCCAACAGGGTAATACATGGCCAGTCGGTGGATCAGATCAAAGTCTTCATAGCCATGGCCAGCAAACGCCTCACGAAAGCCACCCATCGCCAGAAACCATTCACGATGGATCAGTAAACAGCTGGAGGCCAGGGCGATGCCATCCACTTTACAGACTTCACCACGAAACCAGGATTCAAACACCTCCTGGTATAAAGCCTGCTGCAAAACAGGCTTAAAAAATTCCGCCGTAAAATGGGCAGAATAGCGTTGCGAAAGATAAAGACAGGGGAACATGCGAAAAGCCTGCGGCCCTTCCAGTGTCAATTCCCGAACAAAGCCTGATAGCTGATCAATCATTCCCCGGCTGATCAATAAATCCGCATCAAACAGAAAAATATACTGACCAGTTGCATGGGCAACCGCTGCATTACGCACCTGCCCCGGAGCGAATACACCTGGCTGAAACTGATGGTAATAGAGCAGGTTGTCCTGCTGTCCATTAGTCAATTTTAAGCGCGTTGATTGTCGCCCCGTATCAAAAACCACGAGTTCAATATCTGGTTGATCTGCAAAACAGCCAATGGCCTGATCAAGACGCTCAACAGAAGCCCGATCGCCCGACCGCTTCCGAAAGGGGATAATAACGGAAAGAAGCGTATTCAAGGCCTATTAACCGTTCAACGCCTTCAATACCTGCTCAACCTTCTCCGCCAACACCTGACAGTGCTGGGTAATTTCCGCCTTATCTTCACCTTCTACCATCACCCGAACGACGGGTTCAGTACCGGAAGGGCGCAACAATACCCGACCGCAGCCAGCCAGTGCCTGTTCGCATTCGGTAACGGCACGAGTCACTGCAGGAATACGGGCAAGGTCTCGGCGCTCGGTCATAACAATATTGACCAAATGCTGTGGGTACTTGTTCATGCCCTGCTTCAGTTCCGCCAGAGTCTTTCCGGAATGTTGAACCGCTGCCAGCACCTGCAAAGCGGCCACAATACCATCACCCGTTGTGGTCACCTGTCGGCAGATCAGATGGCCGGAGGATTCTCCACCCAGATACCAGCCATTGGCCAGCAGCAACTCATTAACATAACGGTCACCCACCGCTGCACGGGTAAACGGAATATTGCGCTCGGCCAGGGCGTGCTCCATTCCCAGGTTGGACATCACAGTGCCCACCACACCGCCCTGCAACAGACCACGGTCTTGCAGTGAGCAGGCCATAATAAACAGCAGCTCATCACCGTCCAGCTCGTCGCCATTGCCATCCACCATAATCAGCCGGTCACCATCGCCATCAAAGGCAATGCCCAGATCTGCATGATGTTCCAGCACCTGCTGCTGCAAATGGTTAATACAGGTGGAACCCAAACCGTCATTAATATTGGTGCCGTTGGGCTCAATACCGGTGCTGATCACCTCAGCCCCCAACTCAGCAAATACCGCAGGCCCCACCTTGTAACAGGCGCCGTTGGAGGCATCCACCACAATCTTCAGACCATGCAGATTCAGCCTTGGTTGTACGGTACTTTTGCAAAACTCGATGTAGCGACCAGCCGCATCATTAATACGGCGAGCCTTACCTAACTCATTGCAGGGCACACAGCTGAACGGTTCTTCCAGCATTGCTTCAATCTGCCGCTCCACGGAATCGGGAAGCTTTAGCCCTTCACCGCAGAAGAACTTAATACCGTTGTCGTAATAGGGGTTATGGGAAGCACTGATCACAATACCGGCACTGGCGTTGTAGGTATGGGTCAGGTAAGCGACAGCTGGCGTAGGCATTGGGCCTAACAAATACACATCCATCCCCGCCGCCGAAAGCCCGGCTTCTAAAGCCGACTCGAACATATAGCCGGAGATTCGGGTATCTTTACCGATCAACACCCGGTTATTGCCCTCGCGCTTTAGTACACGCCCGGCAGCCCAGCCCAGTTTCTGGACAAAATCAGGGGTAATAGGAAATTGACCGACACGGCCACGGATGCCGTCGGTACCGAAGTATTTTCTGGTCATTGGAAATCACTAAAGGAATAAGAGGATAGGAACAGTATCTTTCAGGGCTCAATAGAAAAGGCAGGGCGGTTAATGCTAAAACCAGCCCAAAAGGTTTGTGTATGATAGTAAACCAGCTAGACTATATAAGGTCTTAATTAAGTCTCATGGAGGCAATTCAGGATGAAACTCTCACAACAAGTCAAGCCCATCAGCTACCTGAAAGCCAACGCAGCCGAGGTACTAAACCAGCTGCAAGAAAGCCGGGAGCCGCTGGTGATCACCCAGAACGGTGAAGCTAAAGCTGTTATTCAGGATATCCACAGTTATGAAGCATTGCAGGAAGATATCGCCCTGTTAAAACTGCTGGCCCTGGGAAAACGTCAGCTGGCCGACCATCACACCGTTACGGCAGACAGTGTAATGGCTGATATTGATCAACTCCTGATGGATGACGCTCCTGATAATAACCGGGACCATAACAATGGTGAAGAATCACAAAACAGCACAGGGGAGTAATCGTGACAAAAGTTATTCTCACTCAGGATGCCCGACGGGACATACTGGATATTGTCACCTACACCAGAGACCACTTTGGCAACCCCCGGGCAGTGAAATTAAGGCAGACTTTTAATACCGCCTTGCAAAGCCTCAGGGAGCAGCCCTATAAAGGTGCCATAGTTCCGGAACTGACCCGGTTCGGGAATACTGAATATCGGCAATTGGTAAGGAAGCCTTTTCGTATTATTTACCTGGTCAATGAGGGCGCAACAGGAAACAATCAGGACATCACGGTTGCTATATTGCTTTGTGCCGATGGGCGGAGAAATTTCAGTACGTTATTGCAAAAGCGGCTGTTCAGGAACTAAATGGTAGAGTACATCTGAACATACTGCTTACCATTCTGCTCCCAAGTACGATTATTCTCAGCCCATTCTCTGGCAGCGGTTGCCAGCCGCATGGCCAGTTGCTTTTCCAGCAGTTTTTCAAGACATTCTGCCAGTGAATCTGCATTATCCGGTCGACAGATAAGGCCGGTAACCCCGTGTTCCACCATTTCGGTTAACGGTGGCAGATCAGAAACCACCACCGGTTTTTCCATTGCCATCGCTTCCAGCACTTTCATAGGGGGGACATAACGACAGACTGCATCATTCCTTCGTGGATAGGCACAACAGTCAAAACTAGCATACCAGCGTTGTACATCACTGTGAGGGATGGCTCCGGCATAATAAATATAATCACAGCCGTTGATTGCTTTTCTGAGTTCAGATTCATAAGGCCCGGCTCCGGCGATTACCAATGAAATGGCAATCCCCTGTGCCCGTAGTCGTTTAACTGCAGCGGTAAGATCCAGTAGTCCCTCATAGGGCGTAATGGAACCAATAAAACCAACAATAAAACCACTCACCGGCCACTGCTCACGTAACTCCATATCAGAGGGTTGTGGTTGAAACCGGCGAGCATCCACCGCATTAGGAATCACATGGATCTTATCCGCATTGATACCCCAGCTGATGATCAGCGACTTCATTGCTTGTGACAGCGTAACCACTCGATCTGCTTCCCGCAGAGCCAGCTTTTCCATATTCTCCTCATAAAGAAAAGCATCGGTGTTGGCAAAATCCGGCTCTTTTGAAAGCCGGGTTAAATGCCAGAAACCACGAGCCTCATAAACAGAAGCGACACCAGCTAACCTTGCCGCTTCAATAGCGGCAAGGCCATTAAGGTAGTTGGAATGCCCGTGAATAACGGTGGCCTTTTGCTGGGTAGCAAGCTCGGCTAATTGTCTGGAATACTCTTTCACGTAACGAAAATCGGAACCTTGTTTATAAGGTGCAGCATGGGCAGGCAAGCGCTGAAAAACCACACCCCCAACCCGGTCAGCCTGCGTTACCGGTAACCCACGATGCTTTTGTAAATCCCAAGGATAACCTGGGCGGGTTGCACAATGAATGGCAACACCCCAGTTACGTAACTGCATCAGAATATTTTCAGAACGGTACCAGTAACCGGCAAAATCGTAGGGTGCCGAGTTATGCAGCGCCATTAAAACGTTTTGGTTAAAAACAGGTAATAGTAGTGATTCTGCCTCTGGCAGTTGCCATTGATGCCGACCACTGATCATATCATAAAAGCTACAAATTCTTTCAAGCCAGAGCGCTTCACTATGATTAGCAGGTACAAAACCTGTTAACAGTGAATGCGCTTTGTTTATATGACTATTTCTGAACAAGAAAAGGATTAAATGAAATCTGTGCTCCGGCCATAACCGAAGCAGTATCCATTCAGTACATGGTAACTCTTTCTTAGCCAGCCATCGCAAACCCAAACCTGAAGAACGCCAAAACCGTTTAAGCAGCTTTTTCATCGTCAACCTGAGAAAGCAACCTTTTATAAACCGCATCAACCCTCTTAGCCAAAACCTTCCAGTCACGTTCGGCAACAACCCACTCTCTGGCGGCTTGACCGTACTGCTCACGCAGTTTCGGCTGCTCAATCAGTAGTTGAAGTTTATCAGCCAGATCTTCGGCATCATCCATTTTATGGAGTAGACCTGTTCTTTCATCCTGTACAATTTCAGCCAGGGCTGCGACGTCAGAAGAAACAACAGCCTTACCCATTGCCATGGCTTCAAAGGGTTTCAGGGGGGAAACCATTTCACAAACAGGTAGGCCTTTACGGGGGAACGGGCAGATATCAATTAAAGAATAGTAATCCTCAACTTCATCATGTGGCACTCTTCCAGTATATATGATCAGATCCTGCAGTTGCTTTTTCTGTGCCATTAGCTCCAGTTCAGCTTTTACGGCACCATCACCTACCATCAAAACCTTAAAGCCAGTCAGTCCTTTATCCCTGAGCTGCTCTGTTGCATTTATTAATAAGTCCAGACCTTCGTAGTCAACCATTGAACCAACATAGCCAATAACAATCTGATCCTGGAGTTCTAATTTCTCCTCTAGCTTTTTGTCACGAGGTAAAATCTCAAATCTGCTGGTATCAACGCCATTAGGTACTACAGTAATTTTATCTTCGTTTATACCTCTACGTATCATTTCGTCTTTCAATGCCTGAGTAATGGTTATTACTTGATCAGCAAACATTGCTGATTCTGTTTCCAGGCGTTTAATCATTTCGTAGTGTTCTGTACCTTGCCATTCTGGCTGACGAGACATGCGGGTAACTTCCCACAATCCACGTACTTCATAGATAGATTTAATACCAAGTGCTTTGGCTGCATAGTTAGTCGCAACACCATTTACAAAATTAGAAGCACTGTGTAGAACACCGACTTCATGTTTTTTAGCATGTTCAATGATGTGTTGGGCATACTTCGTCAGGTACTCATCAAGTGGAATAAAGCCATGCCCTTCAGTTTCGGTTGGAAGTCTATAGTACGGGATACCGTCTACACGCTCAACTTGTGAAACTGGGTAATCACGGAATTTACGTAAATCCTGTGGGTAACCACGTCGGGTTATAGCGCTAAAGTCAATACCATGCTCACGTAATTCAAGCATTAGTCCATGCGCTCGTGTTGCATAACCAGCAGAATGAACGGGCAAAGAATTATAAAGGGTATATAAAGCTTTGTTTGCTATACCGACATGACTCTCCTGAATAGCGGGCATAGGAAATCCGTATTCAATCAGCCTTTGATAACCCTTTAGCAATTCCTGTTGATGCTTATGCGTATTAACTGTTGTATCAAGTCCACTCTCATTTAGTGCATTGTAAATTAAGCCCTGTTCGAAGTATTGCTTTGACAGATTAAGTGCAACTTTTTTATTGCCTTGGTCGACTAACTTTTTAGCTACATCAATACTTTTTGCTGTATATTCATCATCAGCTTTCAGGCATAAATAAGTAATCCATAAAACAGACTCTTCGACTAAATGATTATCTAAAGAATTTGGTAATGCCGCTTTTATAGTATGTTGAATAGATCCAGTAAGCTTGTATTTATTCAGTAGTGTGCTTTTGTGAGAAGTTGCATAGCTTATAACGAAGCGCTCAAGGAGAGTATTGCTCTGATCGAATTCAATACATCTGGCATATACCTTTGCTGCCATTTCCATGCTCTTGTTAGCATACAATCTAGCAGCAACGACTTTAAGATAAGCTATATCATCAATTTTATCAATTACTGGTGTTATAAACTGGCAAGCAATGTTGGTTTTTGTATTTTTGTATTCACTAAATAGAGCTTTGGCTAACTTTAACTTAGTACTGTCATTTCTTAATTGACTAAAAACGTCAAAAGCAGTTTTTTTATTTCCAGATTCTATCAAATTGCATATTTTTGGAAAAAGCTCAGTAAGGTTTGTGCTTTTTATAAGGGATTTTGACAGACTTTCTTTACGATTTTTAACAACAGCCGTGAAACGCTTATCTTCCGAAATGGCTATAGCTTTTTCACCATAACTCACGGCAAGTTCAGTATCACTATCTTTAAATATGTTGAAATAGGTTTTATATAAGTTACACTCCAATTCGGGGTTTAGTTCAACTGCTTTGATTAACCAAGCTTCAGTTTCTTGAGCAGTGTTATTTTTTGAAAACTGAACCAACCCAGAAACGTTATGGGAAGAAATCCAGCGTTGATGTGCTTGCGTCTGCTTTGCTTGAACGCGCTGTATTCTCACCTTTATTGATTCAGCAAGTTTCTCATCAAACTTTATCTTTAATGCCTTTTGACCATAGGGGATTGCACTTTCAGGTGACGATTCTTTTAATATAGAAAATAACGCAAGATTAATGTCATAATCATGTGCACGACCAATCTTAACTTGTGATCTAGCCCAATTTTCAACCTTATGAAGTGGTTGATTTTTCAAGCGTTGCGCAAGTTCTGACTTCAACAGCTGGTAACTATAAGGCTTGGTAATATGGCGAATAATAGTCTTAAACATATTAGTTAATCAATGATTTTTATATCTAGTTGTTACTGGAACTTCGTGATCATTTATCAACAGGGTTGTTGATTCATTTGTATTACGGTAGATTATATCTTCTGCATTACCTTCAGGTGTTTTCCATTTCACTCGAATGTATTTCCCTGCGCTATTTGACTTAAGCATAATAGGTTGCGGATTATTACCTTCTTTTTTACTGATAGAAAAAAGAGTGGCAAAAGTATGTTCTTCGCTGTTATCAACAGTAAAACCAATGGCATCATTGGGTTCAAGCTTGTATGGTTCGACACTAATCCAGCCTTGAAGCCTAGGCTCGAATTGAGCCTTTAAATGCTCGGATTTTTCATTATCTCCAAAGTTTGTTACCCATACTCTATTTTCAGGGCTTAAATCAGCATGTATCGAATCAATAGTTTGATTTAAATGAAGGTTCGGGTCGAAGTGAAACCATTGTGTAAACTTATGCTTCGTAGGACTTTTTAGATGATCAATTATAAGCAGCCATTTTCCAGGTTTAAATAGTACAATGCGCCTGTGGCGAGTATCAAAAAACCTTTTTCTGAAGAGAAATGAATCAACTAATTTCACATCACCAGCTTCACTCCATGCCTCAATTGCTGAGCCAAAGATATCATGGTTGTACCTACTATAGTCTTTTTCATCTATTTCAACACAGTTATGAGCTCTAGTGCTCTCGACATATAAACGCTCAACTGAGTTTTTTTCGTAACCAAACTTTCCTGCATCTACTAGTATTCTTTGGCCAAGTTCTGACCATTCAAATGTAAAATCATCTGCATGTTTATGTGTGCGCTTGTGAAATGAAGCGCTATATGCCAAATATGAACATTCTACCCAGGGTTTCTTGTCCCATTTATCTCGGAAATATGCATAACCTGATTCAGGAAGAACTAAGTTATGAACTTTAGGTTGTTTGCCTTCTTTACCATTTCTGTAGATGTAAAACAATTCAGGTACTTGCTTATTGATGATGCTTCTGAAGTCTCTTTCTGAAGTATCACCAAAGCGAACAGCTTTATTATTTGGATGCAATAGCATGAAATTTACTGAGTTCATTTTTTGAACACGTTCTATTGCAAGAGGATCTGTAACCCAACCAGCTTTTATAGCTGAGAAAAGAATGTCAGAAATATAAACGTGATAGTCTGGTGAATGTTCTAGATGAACTCCTTCAGAGTTAACGTCTTTCAAAACGGTCTGTGAAAAGTGATATTTAGCGAAAGCATCATATAAATCTCTGTTTTTTATTTCTGGTAATGTATTTGTAATAGCAAGCAGACCGCATAATTGATAAAGACCATGGTTTGAATGTAGTGCAAGTTTATCTAAGTTAGCTAAGTCAAGAATATGAA
>NZ_JAHHPR010000367.1:0-2952 GCF_024606255.1 Endozoicomonas sp. SESOKO3 | reverse complement strand
GGTGATAGCCTGACCATTGCAAGCATGATTGCGCAAGTGAAGGCGAGTCTTCAAATTAACGTTGACCAAAATCAGAATGCAATCTTAGAAACGCTATCTTATATCCAAGGTACCGAGTCGCCTGTTAATCCGGGCAGTTCACAACATCAACAGAGTCTTGCATATTTAATGCTGGCTTACTACACAGCCATAAATTCAAGTAGTGCTTCCTCACAAAGTGCCCATGCTTTTTTTACTTCATTCCTGCTTCACGCCGCTGACATGGCAGGAATGTGTGGATTTCTCCACCACCTGCACGCAGCTCAACTATTAGGCAGAGATAAGCCGATTAAAGATAAAGAGCTTTTAAAAGAAAATGTTGCAATATCATATTTAGTATTTTCTGGTCTAAAAGATTTAGTAACAGAACGCATTAAGTTTTTACAGCAATTGGAGGATTCCTTAGAGTCTGAGCAATCCGGTAAGTCAGTTGATGCATTACTTAGAGACGCTGCCAAACTGCTCAACGATGGCATTGATAGGAACGGAATGTCGAGTTATAAGCGACAGCTAAAATCAGCTGAACGAATGCTGGAACTTATAGAAAAATATGGTGAAGATGAACCAGGATTAGTAGCCTGGAACTATCAGTTTTTGAATTTAATTGATGTTATTAGACTCATAATTAACCCTTTTGCACCGGAATGCGAATATCCGAATGTAAATATTGAAAGCATAGAGAATTATTTTAGAGAATCAGGTAAGAGGACGAGTTTTTATTCCGGTAGAAGAAAAAGAAATGAGTTATTTAAAGAAATAAAAAAAGTTCTGGTTGATGCGACACTTGAACAAGGAAATCAAGATGTTAAATCATTTAAAAAATTGTTTGTATACCTAAAAATATATTTAGCGCAACAATTACACTTAACGTTTACTGTTGAAAATGATTGCGATGTCATAATGGAGACCCTCGCTATAGGATTTAGGGCCCTATTGGAACAATCATATGATTTATTGGCACTGCTTCCTGATACAGCTATTGGCTCCAATGACACTGGGCAGGGTGATCAAGTCATGCATGACATGGCAGCTAAGGGGCAAGGAGGCAAAGAGCCTGGCGAAGAAGAGAAGAGGAAAAAACATCAGGAAAAACGGATAAAGTACTTAAAAAAACTCGTCGTATGGCTCGAGTATTGCCTTTGTAGTAATGATCATTCTGACAGCAGTGAATCTGAAAAAACTGATACTGACAGCAGTGATTTTGAAAGTCTTCATGGTAAGAGTGATTTTGAAGTGACTGATTCTGACATGAATGATTTTGACGGGGATGACGTTGACATTCCGGAAGGCGTAACTCGTAATTGAAATAATCGCAGTCGAAACCGAAAAAGAAAAATCTCACTAACAAGCTTCATCGTGAGTTGTAAGCTTTACGAGGAGAGCTTGAAAAACTGGAAGAAGAACTGATTCAGTGGGAAAAGATCATCGCTGGATCTGCTTTCTATAAGGGCGATCATGACGTCATTCAATCCACGTTGGTGTGCCTGGCAGTCGCCAACCAGGACATCGAAGAAAAGATCGAACGTTGAGAAGTACTTGAAAATATGAGTTAACAGACGTTCCTTTTTTAGTTGGGAGTCAGCTGTCGTCAGTGTGCGGTCAGAACGGCTATCTGCCAACTGTTAACTCACCGCTTTTGTTCTTATTTGCTGTTGTTTTTTCCCACTCTTACCGCCAGAACATCACAGCATGCACCATGCAGGATGCTGGTGGATGTTGAGCCGAGAATCAGGGCCAAACCATGCCTGCCATGACTCCCAACCACGATCAGGTCAACGTCAGACTCGTCAGCGATGCGATGTACTTCTCTTTCCGGGCGCCCGTATACGACGTGCTGTTCACCCTTGTCCAGGTGAATGCTTTCAGCCAAACGTGATATACGCTCTCTGGCCTGCTGGGTGATTTCATCCTGAAGGGTTGTAAGATCCAGTGGAATATCGCTGCCATAAGCGACACTCAACGGCTCAACCACGTGCACCAGGGTCAGTCTGGCCTGATAGATTTCTGCAAGAGACTTGGCCTTATCCAATACATCGTCTGCTTCATCAGACAGGTCAATAGCAACGAGAATATGGTTATATTGACTCATAGACTGTTTCTCTCTTCCCGGATGTTTTATGAAGAAATGCAGCTCATTCCAGTTGCATAGCCATTTTTATCATCTGAGCCGGTGAGCTGCATTTCCGGATCATGGCTGTGTCGATGTTTTTATCATCGGGCCACGAGTAACTATCTTGTGTACTCATCGCCTTAAATGCTAAAGGGTGTTCGACCACCTGTGCTCTCTTTATATCAACCATAAGAAAATACGATTGATTGCAGGCATCATAGACCAAACGCTTACATTGTATGGCTGTACCTTGAGTTGTCCAAGTAAATTTCTGGTAAGTATTTGCTCTGAATCAGTATATTTGCGGATTTATTGGTGTTCATTTTCTTGACTTTGGCACAGAATTCAAAGAAGGTAGGCTCAAAAATTCAAACGGTTGTATGAATTTCTGGCGAGCACTGTCTAAGATGCATCCATCAGGAGCCAGACTGAGAATAAACTGCCATTATCCATAGGGCCGCTATTCTCAGTCTGGCTCCTGACGCCATTTGTACAGACGTCAGTCATTAACGCAACCTTTTTCAATCCGTCCGGAGAGAGATAAATGATATATCAGGGGAAAGCATTCAAGGTTCTGGCACTTGAAAGCGGCATCGCTGAGTTGAGGTTTGACCTGGAAGGGGAGTCGGTGAACAAGTTCAACCGGCTGGCCATAGAAGATCTGAATGGTGCAGTTCAGGCCATCAAGGCGGACGACTCCATCAAGGGTGTCGTTCTGACCAGTGGCAAGGAAGGCGTCTTCATTGTTGGTGCCGACATCAAGGAGTTTACCTCCAACTTCCGTCAGGAAGAAAGTGAGCTGC
>NZ_JAHHPR010000366.1:0-2044 GCF_024606255.1 Endozoicomonas sp. SESOKO3 | reverse complement strand
GACGTTGCCCGGAAATACACCAAAGTCCTGAAGGTGGGTAATGAGGGGGTCTTCAGGTTCACCCATGATCTTGAAGGAAAAGAACTGGTCATTGAAGTCAGGGGCGGAATGATCCATCAGGATTCAATTGGGGCTGTTCGCGCTCAACTGGGCGACGCTCAAACATTAGAACCGTTTACGAACGTTGCCAGCCCTGAACATCTGATCGGAGTGCTGAAAGGTGCGAATGAAAGGGCAGGAAACCTTGGCCAGGTTGATCACTATGTTGCCCTTGCCACCCTAAAAACAGTCAAGGTTGAAGTGAAAGGGCGCACCTTCATGCGTCTCATCGTTTCCGGTGATCAGCCCCCTGCATTGGAGCGCCTGGGTCAATCGCTCTTTGTCAACGATGAGGCGCTTTTCGCAGCAGCTACCTCTGCCTACACCCAGGTTCATCTACTGGGGAAAGAGTTACAACAGGAGGCTCTGGATGATCTGTTGTCATACCATAAACCCGTTGGCTATGTTGTACACACCGAGGATGAGACACAGGCTTATCCTGTACCTGATGATTATCCAAAACTGGAAGTGACTGAGGCTCCGGGAGAGATTATTGTTTTCCGTGGCCAGAAGCAGAACCCCGCCGACATCGCTTTTGTGAAAGCTCTCGCTGACACCTGGCGGAATGAATTTGGCAACAACGCCCCCCCTCCTGAAGCAACAGCATGGGTTAAAAAAGACAAGGTCAAAAGCTACCAGTACGTCATTCAAAGCAATCAGATGGCAATACTGGAAGAGTTAGCTGCGCAACAAAATACTGAACTTATTGGAAGTGGACAAACGACATTTGCATACGATGGTAAACTGGCGAAGCTTGAATACTATGAATATCTTCAGCAGGCATTGACCTATGCTACTCCAGATACAGCAGATGAATTTGAATTCACAGCACCGCACGTCAGATTCGCTTCGTCGATCATCACGCCAACCTGGGTGCATATTCAACTCGCAGAGCGCTTTCGCTTCAAACCCGTACTTAGAAATTTTCTGACTGACCGGAATTTTATCCAAAATATACATAAAGTTATACCCGCTACCAGCAAAATGCCTGGCGACCCTTCTGGCAATTCTTTTGACAAAGACGGAAGCTTTGCTTCCAGAGTCATTGGTGACTCTGCCGGGCAGCTGCTTGAGATGGAAACCAGACTGGAAAAGCTGCTGGCAAGAGAGGCCGAACTCACCGCGCTAAGCAAAGCATTTCAACACAGAACGACAACGCTCATGAGCGGTATTGAGGAAAAACTGAGACTAGTCCAAATCAATCAGCAAGTTGTCAATGAGCTTAAAAAGATTAATCAAGAGCTGGAAGAGAAAAAAGACCTGATTGGCCAACTTGAGCAGGAGAACAAACGAATCCCCGAGCTGGTAAAACAACTTAATGCTGCCGGAGCAAAAGCGACAAACACTCGCAACAGTGAACTGGCAACAGAGCTCGGTATTGACAAATGGGATGATGCCCAGCCCCAAGAGGAACAAGCCAGACTCATCAGTATAAAAATTCATGAAATCAACCAGGTGCATGCTCATCAGCAGCATATGCGTCAACAACTTAATAAAATGGACGATCAACGCGAAATAGAGAATTCTTACACCAGGACCAGAAAAAAAGCTCTGGCATCGGTTCTTGGTATTGACCTGAGTGAAGACACCACACTGGAAGATCGCCCCACCCTCGAATCAACAGTCAATTACAAGCTCTTCAAACTTAAAGAGCTGGAACAAGAACTGAAAGACATCAGAACACCAGGCCACCCCGAAGCCAGGCCTGAAGTACTTGGAAAACTGACTGCTGTGGAAAATATTCTGAATATAGATAACCTCGATACAGAGAACGATGTTTATTACCGTCGTGACGCCATTTCTAAAGAAATTCAGACATACATCACAGAAACCAGACAGCGGGTAGAGGAAGAAGCTCTGGAGATGCTGGTAGCCGTAGAAAAAGCACTCGAGATCAATGTCAATGAGGGTGATGACAAAGCAACAAGACTTGACAGGATTGAAA
>NZ_JAHHPR010000365.1:0-3150 GCF_024606255.1 Endozoicomonas sp. SESOKO3 | reverse complement strand
TCGGATTCGCCCTGGCGTCGAGTCTCACTTTCGACTTTTTCATGAACGACAACAGAATGCTCACTCAATGGCTGGGTGGACCTCTTGGACGTAGTCTTGACAAAATTAATCGCTGGCGGGGCTTGGGTGAAACGGACGATGAGTATCTGAAACGTACCGCTGTTGCTCCACCCCAGGGCTTTCGTGAAACCAATGAAGAATATGCAAGCCGTGTCAGAGCAAACAACACGATGTATGGCTGGACTCGAGACGAAAATTATCTGCAGTTCCGTGAACGCCGTGACCGCACCATGAAGATGTTTGAAAATGGCTGGGAGAAATACTTCAAGGAAAATGTGCCTAAATGGTCATTCTCCCACGCAGAAAGTATTCCTTACTTCTACACTCTGGGTGCCTTCTACAAATGGCAATAAAGCGATGATAAGAGAGTTCCTGTACATGACAAGAGAAATATCGCTCAATCAGGCCTTCTGCCTGAAGTCGTGAAACCAACACAGGCAGATTTTGAGCAAGGTTAGGGTGACGATAAGGGTAGTAGAATGACATATACTCGTCTCAATGCATTAAGCCTTGCAGTGGCTGTTGCCATCAGCTCTTCCATCATGGTTACACAGGCACTGGCTGATCGCAGGCTGCTGACAAAGTTTGTTGGTATTCACGGCAATGGACGAGCGGAGCTGATCCAGAGTGAGGCCGTAGTTAAGCCGACTTTAGGTGATGACCAGCAGCCAATACCCAAATCCTTTACCACCACCTACCCAGATCCGGCTCCATTCAATGCAGACTTTGTCTTTCCTTCTTTCACAGACGTTCTTTCTGGCATCGACGCTGGTGTTGCCATTGTTGATCTGTTTGAAACAGACGAGAATGACGTTGCTCAGAAATACACCAAAATTTTGAAGGTGGCTGATGAGGGTGTCTTCAGGTTCACCCATAACCTTGAAGAAAGAGAACTGGTCATTGAAGTCAGGGCCGGAATGACCGATCAGGATTCAGTTGAGGCTGTGTTTGATCAAATGGATTGCATCGAACCTCTGGAGCCGTTGACAAAAATTGCCAGACCCGCACAACTGGCCGAAGTGCTCGAAGGTGCCGATCAAAGAGCAGGAAAACTCGGCACCCGTGACCACTATGTCGCCCTCGCTACCATTGAAGTAGAACAAGTTGAAGTGAATGGACGTACCTTCATGCGTCTTATCTCCGGAGGTGATCAGCCTCCTGAACTGAAGCGCCTGGGCCAATCGCTCTTCGTCAATGATGAGGCTCTCCTTGCAGCAGCCACCTCTGCCTACATTCAGGTTCATGTCCTGGGAGAGGATTTACAACAGCAGGCTCTTAATGAACTGTTAAAACACAGTAAACCCATCGGATATGTTGTGCACGTCGAAGATGATACTTATGCTTACCCTGTGCCTGAGGGCTATCCAAAGCTGGAAGTAAAAAAAACTCCGGGGGAGGTTATTGTTTTCCATGGTCAGTTGCAGTATCCGAATGATATCGCCTTTATAGAAAACCTCCATAAACTCCTGGAAAAAGCTGAGAACAATTATCCCGCTGAGGCACTAAAAACACAGATTAAAAGCTACGACACCAGAATCTACCAGTACGTTATTCGGAGCAGGCAGTTGGCACTGCTTGAGGAGTCAGCTGCACACTACGAACAACGCAAAACTGAATTCAAATTATATCCACTGGCCAGGCTTATATACTATGAATATCTCCGGCAGGCATTGACCAGTGCTACTCCGGACAATGACTATCAATTTGAATTCACATTTGGACACATCAAAGCGGTCTGGTCTGTCATCACGCCAACCTGGTTAAAGTTTCAACTCGAAAAACACTTCGGCTTCAAACCCGTAATTAGAGAGCTTCTGACTAATCAACGCTTTATTCAAACGTTCATGTCTGTTATTCGCTTTATCAGCAAAAAGGAGATCGGTCCTCCCGGGGTCGACGAACAGTTTGCTGACAAAGTGATTAGCGACATGATCAGGCAGCTGCCTGAAACGTATAAAAGACTGGAGGAGCTACAGACAAAAGAAGCCACAATCCTCCATATTAAAAATGAGTTGCAGCACTTATCGGCTACAGAAGTTACCAGTGAAGAGGAAAAACTCAAAGCACGACAAATAAACCAACGAATCGAGGATGAGCTTGTAAAGCTTCGTGTCGAACTGGAAGCCCTGGGAAACCGGGAACAGGATCTTCAGCAGGAAAGCAAACAAATTCCAGCCCTGGCACAACAACTTCGTGATGCCAGAAAGGCTTACTATTCTGAAAGAGCAACAAAGCTTGGCATAGGTGACTGGGATGATAACATGCCACCAGAAGAGCAAGCCAAACGCATCCGGGAGAAACTTAATGAAATCTTCAGAGCAGTTACCACAACAGGACAACCTGAGGAAGACACTGTAAAAATAAATCTGGCCACTATTGAAGGCCAACTCGGTATTGTTCCGGATAATGAAAATGATCTGGATGCCCGCTTTCAGTCCATTCAAAAGCATCTTCAGCAAAGCGCCAGCTCATACACCAGAAAAACAGCACATATCAAATCCCGCTATTTAGCCATTGCCTTACATTTGAAGATTCAGGATTTTGATATCCATGCAGATGTTCACGATCAGGAAAAATGCCTGCTTCAAAAAATTGAAGCAATGCATGCTCAAGAAGCAGTTCAACGCCAACAACTCAAGACAATGGATGATCAACTTGATAAACAGTATGCTTTCATCAAGGAGACAAAAGCCGTTCTGGCAGCGGCACTTGGTATTGATCTGATCGAAGACACTACACTGAAAGACCGCACAAGCCTGGAATCAATGCTGCGTAACAAACTCTATGATCTTTCAAAGCTGGAAAATGAACTGAACGACATCAAAACACCAGGCCACCCCAAAGTCATGCCTGAAGTACTTGAGAAACTGACTGCTGTGGAAAGTGTCCTGAATATAGATAACCTCGATACAGAGAACGATGTGCATTACCGTCGTGACGCCATTTCTAAAGAAATTCAGACATACATCAAAGAAACCGGACAGCGGGTAGAAGAAGAAGCTCTGGAGATGCTAATAGCCGTAGAAAAAGCACTTGAGATCAATGTCAATGAGGGTGATGACAAAGCAACAAGACTTGACAGGATTGAAA
>NZ_JAHHPR010000364.1:0-1265 GCF_024606255.1 Endozoicomonas sp. SESOKO3 | reverse complement strand
AACAGCTGGCCCTGAGTTATATCGCTGTGCTGATGCAGAACCTCAATGAGATGTCTTTTACTGTCAAAGGGCATTGGCTTGAGGTTGAGGCGGTGGGTGACGGTGTTCAGATCTATCGCTATCCGATGCCACAGCTGAAAATACAGAATGAAACAATAGAAATCAGCAACTGGTCAGAGGAGCAGTTCAGGATTTTTTTGAAAATCACTGATATATCTGAACACTATTATTTAACAGCAGATGATTGGCAAAGGCGCTCAAGACCGGATTACCCGGTATACATCCAAAGATACGAAGCCAGACAGGCGGGAACCAGAGACCCCATGGAAAAAGGTGCTGTTGAAGCAACCCCCTTCAAACCTTTACCCATTTATGTTCTGGCTAACATCATCAAAAATGGAATGGCCGTCAAACCAATCGTCTGGAAATCGCTTGAACATCATAAGGAGAGGCTGCCTGAATCTTTATTTTTCAGAATAAGAAATAGAATGGAAACATCAGGTACAGAATGCCCGGATGAGATTAAAGAATCACTGTCCCAATACCTGGATAACGTTCAATCCAGGGGGGCAGACGTCTTTGAGTCGATGAGTGAACCGGAACCACAAAACATTAACCCGCCAGACGACAAACGAGAAAAACAGGCGTTTGGCAGTTTATGGTTAAAGCTCAACCAGACAGAAGCTTTTGGCACCGAAATACTGAACTTACTGGACGAGTATGGAGATGAAATGAAGCTTATGCACATCGTTACCGCCCTTAAAAAAGCCAAAACCGATATCGATAACCGCATACTGGAAGAATGGAGGCAACGGGCATGCAGTAAAATAGAGCGGTTAAAAAAGCGAGACCCTTTATTATCAGACATTGCTGATGATGTTTACCAGAGCTGTCAGGAATTAGAGTTACTTGATGGGTGTGAGGGTATTCTCTAAAAAGACCTTTGTCGTCTGGTGGAAGCTTAGTAAAACAAACTTTTCGCCAATTCCATTCATGGTAAGCTCGCCAGTTCGGTGCTATACAGTCTTACGCAAACATCAATTAATGAGCCTTAGCCTTATGTCAGATGACGTACGAATTTGGCCCAATAGCGAATCGATTCACAGACGCTGATTTTTTAAGTCTGGATCTATGAGACGCTCACAACATAACAACATTTTCTACTCACTAGTCCGATCACTGCTTCTGCTAGTGACAGTAATGTTCGGGAAGTCGCTGCCTGCAATGGGACTCGTCGGCTCAAACCCGCTGCCAACTCATTTCTT
>NZ_JAHHPR010000363.1:0-1188 GCF_024606255.1 Endozoicomonas sp. SESOKO3 | reverse complement strand
GATGGTTTGTCGGCGGGGTTGCAGGCAGGCCGTTCAGGGATGCCTGGTAATCTGACAATAGAATTAAATTTTTCTTCCTATCAACTGAGACCGTCTTATTAGATGAATAGTTCCATTAACTCCATTTTCAGATGTAAATAGTTTCTCATCCCTGAACGGCCTGCCTGCAACCCCGCCGACAAACCATCAAATGGCTAGACAGGTTTTAAATCGACCAAAGAAAGCATACCAATGAAGACAACCCGTATAAGCCTTACGGTTATGAGGAAAAGAGAACCACGGCTCATTATTTCACTCTGCAAGGTCTCACATTTTAAATAGATAACCATGAACTTTTCTGTCCAATTGCTGTCAAAAAGCACAAGTTTTCATGGAGATTCTATTGCTATGAGATACGGATTAAAATCAACAACCGTAGCCACAGCTAAAAAAGCAACTAAAAAGAGTAAGACTGACTTAAACCCCAAGGTTTCAACGTTTACTCCACCTGCTCAGCGTGTTCATGAACATTCGGACACGCCTTCCAATAGCCAGCAAAGGGGGAAGACCCCTTATCCTGAGGCTACCACAGAGAGGATCAATCACGCCTTCGAAGCACTAAAAAAACAAAATTTCGAGAGTGCAGAAGAAGCATTCCGGGACATCTTAAACGAAGATCAGGACGTACTAAGTCCGTTCCACTACCAAAACATAGTCGTAGGACTTGCAAGGTCGCTAAAAGAGCAAACCGAAAAAAAACAGATAGAAGCCTGCTCTCTACTGCAAGAACTCAGGTCGACCGGGTCGTTCACTGAGTTCGGGGCTTCGACCATTCATAACCTTGATCTAACCCTGAGCCGTTGTGAAGAGGCAGTTGGAGAGTACCTTGACGCTGAAGCACGACTATTAGCACTGAGAAACAAAAAGCCAGATGCCGATGCAAAAACCCTGTGCGAGCCTTCTGGCAATTTTAACGCAGATATTACTATGGCCCGACTTTGGCAATCCATGGACAAACACACGCTGACTGAAACACTTCTTCTGAACATAAAGTCAGAGCTGACTAAAAGGTTGCAGTCAAAACCCTATGCTCCCACTGAACAAAGGCTCAGCAAACACCTCCATACCGTCAACATGGCTCTGGTTCGAATCTGGCAAGTGATGGACAAGCATGAACGGGCTGAAGGACTGCTGCTAAACATCAGTGAC
>NZ_JAHHPR010000362.1:0-1314 GCF_024606255.1 Endozoicomonas sp. SESOKO3 | reverse complement strand
CGCTGTCAGCGCCACCGTCTATCCGTGTGGCATTGTTTTGCAGGGCTGCCAGATCAACATTGAGAGTGTCGTCACCGGCTCCGCCAATCAGTTGATCTGCAGCAAAACCCGTTAAGGTGTCGTTACCGGCATTACCCTCCAGTACGTTAGCTACCGTGCTGGAAGCGGTGAGATCGTCCCCTGAGGCCGTATTGTTGGAGCCCAGAACTTTCTCAATACTGGTCAGGGTGTCAGTAGCGCCGCTACCGTCAGTGGCTGCACCAGTGTCCAGATTAACCGTGACGCCGCTGGTTTCACTGCTGTAATCAACGGTGTCTTCACCCGCCCCTCCGTCCAGCGTATCGGCCCCGGCACCGCCACGAAGCGTATCATTACCACCCATGCCACTCAGACTATTGTTGTTGCTGTCCCCCGTCAGGGTATCGGCGTTATTGGTTCCCACCAGGTTTTCAATATTTCTGAGAGTGTCCGAGTCAACGCCGTGAGCTACTGTGCCATTAGCGGAGCCATTCAGGGTGGCGGTAATGCCGTTAGCTGAGCTGTTGAAATGAGAAGAGTTGTAATCCACTGTATCAATGCCGTCGCCACCATCAAGAGTATCGTTGCCATCAGTGGCATAAATCGTGTCTGTGCCCTTACCGGCTTCTATGGCATTGACGACCGTACTCCCGGTAAGGAAATCCCCGTGATCACTGCCTGTGATATTCTCAATATCGGTCAGACTGTCGTTACTGGCGCCACCATCGGTGGCCGTACCGGTGTCCAGATTAACCGTGACGCCGCTGGTTTCATTGCTGTAATCAACGGTGTCTTCATCAGCCCCTCCGTCCAGCGTATCGGTTCCGGCACCACCCTCCAGAGTATCGTTGCCGGAACCGGCGATAAGAGTATCGTTTCCGTTTCCGCCCCGGAGTGTGTCATTACCGCTACCACTGTTGAGAATATTGTTGGCATTGTCACCAATCAGGGTATCGTTGCCATGGTCGCTGATGACATTCTCAAAACCCTTCACCCTGTCGGTACCGGTAAAGAGCCCATTGCCAAAACTTTTGTTGACGGTGATGTAACCATCAGCATCGGCTGCGGCAGAGAGGTCGACGGTAATATCGTCCGGTGTGTCTAAAGGCCCGCTGACATTACCCACCATATCCAGCGTATCGCCTGCCGCAGTGTTGGCACCACCATCCAATGTATCGTTTCCGAAGCCACCGTGGATGCTGTCATCGCCAGCGCCACCCGTGATGGTGTCATCGTCCTGATTACCGTTAATGTCGTCGTTGCCATCTCCACCGTTGATGGTGTCAGCACCGGAAC
>NZ_JAHHPR010000361.1:0-1444 GCF_024606255.1 Endozoicomonas sp. SESOKO3 | reverse complement strand
CTTATGTTGGGAGAATCTCTCCTTTTGCTCTCAACCCGAATACGACCCATCTTATCTTTGCCATGAACTACGAAAATGAGCAAGGCGAAAAAATGGATGAGGATTCAGAAGAATCGGAGGGAGCTGCTGCACAGCAACTGCAGCCTGTAGTGCAAATTCCGCTCCCATCAGTGAGCCATACCAGTATTAGTAACATTCTCCAAGGGATGAATACAGGCCTTGATGAAGACTCCATAAGAACTATATTGAGTTACTTTCCGGAAATCCCTCCCAAAGAGAGCCTGACCATTGCAGACATGATTCAGCAATTGATAAAAACACTCCACCTTACGGTTGATGAAAACCAGAATGATTTGATGGCAATTCTATATTCTTTCCACGGTGCCGAGTCACCTGTCGATATCAACGATCCATACGAAAAACTGAACCTCGTGACGTTTATGGCAAGTTACTATGCAGCCATCCATTCAAATGGAACCAACCCTGAAGCGGCTCATTTCTTTTTTAACTCATTCCTGCTTGAAGCCATTAGCTCGTCTTGTAGCGGGAGACTTCATTGCAACAAAGGTGAACTTCTTGGTAAAAAGGAACCCATAAAAGATCACGAAGTTTTAAAAGCAAATGTTAAAGAGTCTGCTTCAGTGATCTCTGGCATGAAATTTATGAGAGAAATACACCTTAGGCAAATGCAACAATTGGATAACCCCTCAAAAGCTGAAAAATACGAGACCCCAATCGATCCAATGATAAAAGCCGCTACCACCCTGCTAAATTATAACGTTCATATGGACAGAATACCGTTTTATCAGCGGTATATAAAAACAGATGAGCGAATGTTAGTGCTAATAAAAGAATATGGTGAAAAAAATCCAGAATTAGTTGCCTCAAACAATCAGTTCGTGAATCTCATTAATGCCATATCCATGATTCTTGATGCTTTCTTTATAAAATCCGCAAAAGGACACGTTAACAACATCTCGAGTTATTTTAGCAAATCAAACTGGGATGATACCGTTACTAACTCTACAAACAGAGAAGGCAAAGAACAGAAATTATTTGCAATATTCGAAGAGGTGTTAAATGATGCAAAAGACAACCCGGGAAATGAAAACCCTGAATTATTTAAAGAATTGCTTATAACCCTTTCAAATTACATAGAGCAACAATTACAAAAAACTTTTCCTGATGCAAATGAATACCAAGTCATAATGGTCACCCTCGGTACAGGATTTGCCGGCCTGCTGGAACAATCACGGACTGTTTTGGCAATGCTTGAGCCAGGTATTGTCACCGATGATAATCAACAGTCTGATGGAGGCCAACATGACAAGGCAGCAAAGGGACAAGAAGAAAAAGAAATTAACAAAGGACAAGAGAAGAAGAGTAAATACCTGAAAGAACGAATAAAATACTTGAGTGATTTCGTCGATTGGTTCAGGAGTCA
>NZ_JAHHPR010000360.1:0-2122 GCF_024606255.1 Endozoicomonas sp. SESOKO3 | reverse complement strand
CTTTCAGCCCTGCCAAGAGCCCGACTTTCCACCATTTCTTGTAGGTCGCCCTGATAGTCCGGGCATCGAAGCCAAGATCGCTGCAAACCAGATCCAGATAGGGAATGTCTGTGCTTTCACCTCTGTTTTTAAAGACCCGGCGGTATAGCAGATGCTCCTTGCCTCGCCCCGGCCTTGGTCAAGGCTTTCACGCAGTTGGTATTGCCCATCCTGGTTGCGATGGAGAGTGGAGTGGTGCCATCCGTTAGGGCGGCGTTGAGATCCGCCCCGGCCTTGATGAGGACTTTCACGCAGTCGGTACTGCCGTTCTCAGCAGCGACGTGCAGCGGGGTGGCGCCATTCGGCAAGACGGTGTTGAGATCCGCCTTTGCTTCGATCAGGATTTTCACGCAGTCGGTGTTATTTTTCCGGGCAGCGATGAACAGCGGTGTGGCGCCACCCCTCATCTGCACGTTGAGATCTGCCCCAACATTGATCAGGAGTTTCACGCAGTCGGTGCTATTTTTTAGGGCAGCGATGCACAGTGCGGTACTGCCATCCTCAGTCCGGGCGTTGATATCTGCCTTGGTTTCGATCAGGAGTTTCAGGCAGTCGATTTTATTTTCCTGGGCAGCGATGAACAGCGCGGTAGCGCCACTCTCACTCCGGGCGTTGATATTCGCCCCGGCGTTGATCAAGCGTACGGCGATATCTGTGTGCCCCATACAAGCTGCCAACATCAAGGCATTGGAATCATCATCCATAATGACAATAAAGGCATTGACATTGACTCCATCTGCCAGTGAATTCTCCACCTGACTCAAATCCCCCTCAAGACAGGCACGATAAAACGCTTCGTCGGGAAAAAATGTATCCGGGTGAGACTCTCCGGTGTTCTCATTCAGCATAGGCATCGGGTCTTGCCGGCACATTGTACACCGGCGAGAGCCGATAGGCTGATCAACAAAGCACTTCGAAATACAGTCCAGATCGAAGTGTTTGCCACAACATTGGCTTTTGACGACCACAAGTGCTTCATCACGGCCATGGAAGTGAACCAGACAAATAGGACAGGGATCGGACTCCAGCGGTATGTCACTGTCCATGGGGACAGCGGGCCGACTGCTATCGGATGATGGTCGGAATTGACAAACGCCATGACAGGGAGAGACGAAACAATCCAAACCCAAAGTGTGCAGATGTTGCTGTGAGCCTCCGTTACCACCGGCAGAGGCAGAATCAGAATTAAGGAAGTTGTTGAAAGAGCCTGTTGGGCCGATGGTGGTTTCCTGAGCTTGCTGTCCCGATGACGCTGATGGCGGGTGTTGTGGCTGGTCATTGCCAGAGCCAGGCATGGTAATGATGGCCGTCAACGGTTGAGCCTGACAGACGACGGATAGTGTTATTAGCAATGTTATTGGCAACATCAGGGCTGCAAAGAGTGAGTGTTTAATAATTCTATCCCTGCATTCTGGTGAACAGGGAGGAAGGATAGATCAAGAAAATAACTCAAGTGACACAGTGAATAGTTCTCTCTACTGCCCCAGAGAAGCTTTCAGCCTTACCTCTGTTACCTACCTTGCCCCGGCCTCAGTCAGGAGTTTCATGATGTCGGTGTTGCCCTTCCGGGTTGCGATGGACAGCGGGGTAGTGCCAAGTTCGGTCCGGCTGTTGAGATCTGCCCCGGCGTTAATCAGGAGTTTTACGATGTTGGTATTACCCTTCAGGGCTGCCATGAACACTGGGGTGGCACCATTCTCAAACCGGGCATTGAGATCCGCCCCATTGTCGATCAGGAGTTTCACGCAGTCGGTGTTATTTTCTTGCACAGCCACGAAGAGTGGGCTGGCGCCATCCGAAGCCCTGGCGTTGAGATCTGCCTTGGCGTTGATCAGTAATTTCAAACAGTCGGTATTGCCCTTATGGGCAGCCAAAAACAACGCGGTGGTGCCACTGTTAGTCTGGGCGTTGAGATCCGCCTCATTATTGATCAGGAGTTTCACGCAGTCGGTATTGCCTTTCTGGGCAGCGGCCATCAGTGCGGTGGCGCCAATCACAGTTCGTGCGTTGATATTTGCTCTGCCTTCGATCAGGGCGACCTACAAGAAATGGTGGAAAGTCGGGCTCTTGGCAGGGCTGAAAG
>NZ_JAHHPR010000359.1:0-5802 GCF_024606255.1 Endozoicomonas sp. SESOKO3 | reverse complement strand
TTTCTGTCTCTGTTTGAGTCTGTGACTGTGTTTCTGTCTCTGTTTGATTCTGTGACTGTGTTTCTGCCTCTGCCTCATTCATTCTATTCGAAAGCGTTTTAAGAAATGCTACTGATTTCCACTGATCGGCTTCGCTTAACTCTGACATACGCTGAAAGAACAAATTAGATAATGTTTCGTATAATCCTCTATCGGTATCGTTTATCGGTGGGTACTGGTGTTGTGACTTTACAAATGTAGCTGCTATAGCCAGTGTATCAGGATCTGCCGGCTCGCTTTGTAGTATGGCAATCATTCCTGCCTGAGCCCCTGGTCTGGAAAGTGCCTGATACATAGGTTCTTCCCAACGACATCTCTCATGATCTCCTGATTCTGCACCATGGTGTATTCGGGATCGCTGCCTACAAACCGGGCATAGTAGATCACGGTGATCTGATCGTAATGTATTTATACAATCCTCATGAAAATCATGTCCGCAGCAAAGGCTGGTACTTTGCTGATCACTGTTAATTTCATGTAGACAAATCGGACATACGTCAGCGTATCCTGTGCTGATTGTTAAAATTAAGTTGAAGACTAAAAAAATAAACAAGCGCATAAACGGCTTCACCATTTAGATTTTAATCAAGAGAACCGGCATTACAAAAAGTGCCAAAGGAAAGCATCTACTTCGCAGTCCCTGAATTTGTTATTAAGCGATGCTTTTAGATTTGTGTACTTCTTTATAGAGGCCAGTGTCATGTTCGTCCAGATCAGATTTCATCTTTTTCCGTCCGTTTCCCAACTTCATGAATTTCGCTACAAAGGCCGCATGTGTCGGGAGGAACTCGGTCTGGCCCCTACCAAGAACAATATTGACTATGCATCGGGCTTTGAGGCCACCATTCTGTAGGAAATACACGACTGATTTTCATAGGTATTTAATAACTGTTGTGTGTTGGACTGGACTTTTCAACAGCAGTGGCAGCCTTTAAGACAATGAGGCACTGACAGGGTTGTATCCTGCATCAGTGATTGATGTTTATCAGAGGGGTAAAACAAAGACTAAAAAGGTAAAATCCGGCCAATCTCTGTAGCAATGACTGATCAATGTCATCTATCTAATGCCTGTCTTATAAATTAAAATAGCTCCAAAGGTTTATAGGAATTGAGAAACACCCTTTATTTATCGAACATAGGCCGACTATGCAACGTTTAAGAAATAAACGGATTTTGCTTGGCGTCACAGGAGGCATTGCTGCCTACAAAAGCGCTGAGTTGATTCGTATGCTGCGCAAGTGGGATGCGGATGTCCGGGTGGTCATGACCAAAGCTGCCTGTGAATTCATCACGCCTCTGACGCTTCAGGCCCTTTCCCACAATCCGGTACATCTGGATCTGCTGGATGCCAAAGCTGAAGCCGGAATGGGTCATATTGAGCTGGCCCGCTGGGCTGATGTGGTGCTGGTGGCACCGGCCACAGCTGACTTCATGGCCCGGCTGACTGGTGGTCAGGCCGATGATCTTCTGACCACGCTGTGTCTGGCAACCAGTGCCCCTGTCTGTCTGGCTCCTGCTATGAATCAGGGCATGTGGCGAGACCAGAGCACGCAGCAGAATATTGAGCTGTTAAAAGAACGCAGCGTTCGTATCTTCGGGCCTGACGAGGGTAGTCAGGCCTGTGGTGATATTGGTCCGGGTCGAATGCTGGACCCTGAACTGATCGCCCGACATGCCGCTGAAATGTTTGAACATGATTTGTTGAATGGCCTGAATGTTCTGATTACCGCCGGACCTACCCAAGAAGCCCTGGACCCGGTGCGGTTCATTTCCAATCACAGCTCTGGAAAAATGGCATACTCTCTGGCGGATGCAGCTATGGAAGCCGGCGCGTCGGTGACGCTGGTCAGTGGGCCGGTTGCTCTGGAATCACCCGACCGGGTTGAACGTATTGATGTCATCAGTGCCAGAGATATGCATCAGGCTGTCCTCGATAATATCGAAGGGGTTGATATCTTTATTGGCTGTGCAGCGGTCTGTGATTATCGTCCTGTTGAAATCCAGAAAAACAAGATCAAGAAAAATCCTGATGATCCTTCTGAAACGCTGGAGATCAAGTTGGTCAAGAATCCAGATATTGTTGCATCGGTAGCAGATTTGGAGGTACGACCCTTCGTCATTGGCTTTGCGGCAGAAACCCAAAATGTTCTGGGTTATGCAGCGGATAAGCTGCATCGCAAGAAACTGGACCTGATTGTTGCCAATGACGTATCAGATGGTGATATAGGTTTCAGCAGTGACAATAATGAAGTGACCGTTCTGGGTGAAGATTTTGAAGAGCCCATGCCAAGAGCTTCCAAGACAGTTCTGTCCAGAAAGATTCTGAAAATTATTGCGCGCCGTTTTGGTAAATGGAAAGAAGCACACGAAAACACGTCAGGTGACCAATGAAAGCACTGAAAACCCGAATTCTTGATGCACGACTAGGCTCCGAATTTCCTATGCCAGCTTATGCAACCGATGGCTCTGCAGGTATTGATCTGCGAGCCATGCTGGAAAAGTCCCTGACACTTGAGCCGGGTCAGACTGAGCTGCTGCCTACCGGTATGGCCATTCATATTGAAGACGCTGCTCTGGCTGCCATGATTTTACCCCGCTCCGGGCTGGGGCATAAACACGGTATTGTTCTGGGTAACCTGGTGGGTCTGATTGACTCAGATTATCAGGGGCAGTTAATGGTTTCCTGTTGGAACCGGGGTCAATCGACGTTCACCATTGAGCCCGGTGAGCGCATCGCTCAGCTGGTGCTGGTGCCGGTGGTTCAGGCCAAACTGGATATTGTTGAGAGTTTTGAGGAAAGCGATCGCGGTGCCGGTGGCTTTGGTCACTCAGGCACTCGATGAATCAGAGCAGGCAGTGCGAGACACTGCCTGAGCCGGGAGCATCTTTTTTTAGGGTCAAACTTTTACCCTGCTTTTTTTTTCGGCTGATGGTGTTTTGTGAGGAGTATTGATGGATAAAGCGACCCAACTGCCATTGCATGATCGGGCCCGGGTAATCACCGAGGCACTGCCCTATTTGCAGCGTTTTTCAGGTAAAACCATAGTCATCAAGTACGGTGGCAACGCTATGGAGAGTGAAGAACTGAAAAATGCTTTCGCCCAGGGCGTCGTCATGCTGAAAGCGGTAGGCATCAATCCTGTTGTTGTTCATGGGGGCGGCCCTCAGATCGGGTCCATGCTGAAACGTCTGAATCTGGAAACCCGCTTCGTGCAGGGAATGAGGGTGACAGACTCGAGTACTATGGATGTTGTCGAAATGGTACTGGGTGGATTAGTCAACAAGGAAATTGTCACGCTGATTAATAACAACGGTGGTCGTGCAGTGGGTGTTACAGGTAAGGATGGTTGCTTCATCCGGGCACGGCGTTTGAAAGTGACCCACAAGACACCGGAAATGTCGGCACCGGAAATTATAGATATTGGTCATGTGGGTGAAGTGGAGTTTATCGACACCAGCATTGTTGAGATGCTGCAGAACTCAGATTTTATTCCTGTGGTGGCACCTATTGGTGTTGATGATTCAGGTCTATCATACAATATCAATGCCGATCTGGTGGCGGGTCATCTTGCTGAAGCTCTGAATGCGGAAAAACTGTTACTGCTGACCAATACTCCGGGGCTGCTCAGTAAAGAAGGTGAGTTGTTGACCGGCCTGGATTCCGGGCAAGTTGAGAAGCTGATTGCTGATGGCACGATTTATGGCGGTATGCTGCCAAAAATCCAGTGCGCCCTGAATGCAGTCAGTAATGGGGTAAACCGGGCTCATATCATTGATGGAAGAGTTCCCCATGCCTTGCTACTGGAACTTCTGACCGATCAGGGCGTGGGTACTCTGATTACTGGTGGTCAGTCGTGAATCTAAGGCCATGGGAAAAGAAATAGCCTTCTTAACGTGACGTAAGGCAAAATAGCGATCTTTAAGGTCAGAGGTCAGCGGCATTTTTGGCTCAAGGCTTTTTTTGGCTCAGGGCTGTTTGTAGTCTGAAAAAATTTTCACGGACATAGTAAGAGTGTGTCGAGAAGTAATGGATAAAACCAGAAAGTTTTCCCGAAAGGATCAAATTCTGCAGGCACTGGCCCATATGCTGGAAAATGCCCCCGGAGAGAGGATTACCACCTCATCTCTGGCCAAAGAAGTGGGGGTGTCTGAAGCAGCGCTCTACCGCCACTTTCCCAGTAAGGCCAAAATGTTTGAAGGCCTGATAGAGTTTATAGAAGACACTTTGTTCTCAAGGGTTAATCTGATATTGGAAGAAGAGCAGCGGGCTTTGCAGCGATGTGGCAAGATTCTGCAACTTCTGCTCGGTTTCTGTGAGAAAACCCTGGCTTAACCCGTATTCTTACTGGTGATGCTCTGGCCGGAGAGCCTGATCGCCTGAGACAAAGAGTTTTCAGACTGTTTGACCGGCTGGAAACCCAGATCAAGCAAGTCCTCAGAGGTGCTGAACTCAATGAGGGACTGAGACCCCAAGTCACCCCGGGTGCTATGGCTAATATGCTGCTTTCCATTGTTGAAGGACGTATTTGCCAGTATGTGCGCAGTGAGTTCAAGCGAAAGCCAACTGAGCAGTGGCTCGGGCAATGGGAAGTGCTGGAAACGATAGTCTTCAGGTGAGCGTTATGCGTAAAAGCCTGAGCCTTGGGTTCCCGAGGCTTGCAGGGCAAGCCTCTTGAGCTGATTTCAGACCCCGTAGCGTTCTCTGTATTCCCTGATGGCGGTGGCATACATTTTTATGTCTTTGTTCTCCTCAGCATACGACAGAAGGTCATTAAGTGTGACAATGCTGACCACGGGAATGGCAAAATCTCTCTCAACTTCCTGAATAGCCGACAGTTCGCCCTTGCCTTTTTCCTGACGGTCCAGGGCAATCATGACTCCGGCCGGACTGGCAGGGCTCTGGTCGATAATTTCCATGACTTCTCGCACAGCAGTTCCCGCTGTGATCACGTCATCCACAATGATGACACGACCTTCAAGCGGTGCGCCGACAATATTGCCCCCCTCTCCATGATCTTTGATTTCCTTGCGGTTGAAACACAAGGGCGTATTGAGGTTGTGATGCTCAGACAATGCTACAGCAGTCGTGGTGGCGAGAGGGATACCCTTGTAGGCCGGGCCAAAAAGAATATCGTACTCGATGCCGGAATTGACCAGGGCATGGGCGTAGAACTGACCCATTTTGCTGATGGCTTCACCGGTATTGAAAAGACCGGCATTAAAGAAGTAGGGCGATTTTCTGCCTGATTTTAGGGTAAACTCACCGAAGCGAATGACTTGTTCCTGTAAGGCGAAGTCCAGAAACTCTCTCTGATAATCGAGCATGATCTATCAAGTGCTTATTCGTAAAAAAGATAGCTGTATTTTACCGTGAAAATTTCTCACATGCAGGCTCCGAAATGATTTTTACCAGATAAAGTTGGATTTACTGGAGTAATATGCAGTAGAACGAACGATTGGCTGGTATGAAGTTTTTATAAAGCTCTGACTAATGGATCGGAACCTTTTGAAATCCGGTCTTACGTCATTAGTCGTGTAAATCTGCAGTAAGTCTATGATAAGAAGGTCAGCAAACTGTATGGGAAACTTCAATTTGTAAAATACCTTTGCCAATTATCCATCGGTGCAGCTATTCTCGAAGGTAGTGTCTTTAGAAGAGAAAAAATCAAAATAATGTTTTGATGACTAACGGCAGTACCCTGTTCTGAGCTTTTGAGAAGCCGGGGCAGCATTTATGCGGATAAACATATCGGCGACAACCCT
>NZ_JAHHPR010000358.1:0-1017 GCF_024606255.1 Endozoicomonas sp. SESOKO3 | reverse complement strand
CACCATGAGGATGTATGAGCATGGCTGGGAGAAATACTTCAGGGAAAATGTGCCTAAATGGTCATTCTCCCATGCTGACAGCATTCCCTACTCCTACACTCTGGGTGCCTTCTTTGAGAGGCAACAAGGCAGTAATAAGAAACTTACTGCTCTTGATAAAACAACACTTCCCAAGGGAGACGATAAGGGTATCAGTGACGAACTCTGATATCAGAAATCAGCGGATGACCTCTTCATAGCCATCCAATCGAAGGCGGAATAAAGGAATACATAAGGGCTTCGTTAACTCTGAGGTAGTAGTATGACAAATGCACGCTCCAATGCATTAAGCCTTGCAGTAGCAGTTGCAATCAGCTCCTCCATCATAAGCACACAAGCACTGGCCGAGCGCAAGCTTCAGATAAAGTCTGTCGATATTTCGGGCAATGGACATGTGGAGTTTATCCAGAGTGAGGTCATACTTAAGCCAACCTTAGGTGATGACCAGGAGCCAATACCCAAATCCTTTACCACTACCTACCCTGATCTGACTCAAGCCAGAGCGGACTATCTCGTTCCTTCTAATGGCTTTACAGAGGTTCTTTCTTTCATTGATGGTGCCGTTTCCAGCGTTGACCTGTTTGAAACAGACGAGAACGGTGCTGCTCAGAAATACACTAAAGTCCTGAAGGTAGGTGGAGAGGGAATCTTCAGGTTCACCCATAACCTTGAAGAAGAGGAACTGGTCATTGAAGTCAGAGGCGGAATGACCGATCAGGATTCTGTTGAGGCTGTTCGTGATCAAATAACTTTCTCTGACTTATTTTTAGAACCTTTAACGAAAATCGCCAGCCCCGCACAACTGTATAGATTGCTGCAAGGTGCAGATGACAGAGCAGGAAACCTCGGAACCAGTGACCACTATGTTGCCCTTGCCACCATTGAAGTAGAAAAAGTTGAAGTGAGTGGGCGTACATTCATGCGTCTTATCTCAGGAAGGGATCAGCCTCCTGAACTGCAACGTCTGGGTCAGTCGCT
>NZ_JAHHPR010000357.1:0-11857 GCF_024606255.1 Endozoicomonas sp. SESOKO3 | reverse complement strand
GTCTTCAGAATCAAAACGACCTGTGCAACTAAAGCAATATCCATCGGCCAAATGAGGGCATGAACTTTGTCCGAAGTTCTGCTGCCATTCAGCGAGGTCACTGCTTTCGGATATTGTTCGAAACTGACAAATGCCATGACAGGGGTGGGTGAAACAATTTAAGCCCAAAGTATGTTGGTGTTGTTCAGGGTCAGCGTTACCGCCGCCGGAGTCTGAATCCGGGGGGGGAGTGAAAGGGTCTGTAAGCTGGGTGGTGGTTTCCTGAGCTTGCTGGCTGGATGGTTCTGATGGCTGGTGCGGCTGTTGGTTTTCTCCAGAGCCCAGCATTATAGTGACTGCCTTAGACGGTTGACTCTGGCGAGCCAGTGCAGCTGAAACCTCTTGTTGTTCAACCGGGTTAAGCAGCGGTGAACAGGTGTTCCAATAACTTTTTAAGAGCCAACCGACAGCGACAAACACTTCTATAGGTAGCCATGAACCAGAGGTGGACTTCAGAGGAGCGGTTCTGGTGGTCAGGATCAGTTCGTAACCAACCAGCAGATGAGTGGTGTAAAGCAACTGCCACGAAATTGATTCAATAAAGATCGTTTTTACCCCGTAACCGAAGGGGCTGAGTGGTTTGCCATCAGGCGTAAAATGTGATCCTGCATAACGGTTTGTGTCGACAATGCCTGAAAATGTGCGCTGGTCACGCTTTATAAAAAGGCACTGGCTTGATGAAAAGTCTGCTTTCTGATCAAGCTCGACAGTACCACGCCCTGTCCAGGGTCTGGCCTGACAGACGACAGACAACAACAGTAGTAGCAAGTAGAGTGGTGCCGCAGAGAATGAGTGTTTAATCATTCTATCCTTGCATTATGGTGTACAGAGAGGAAGGATAGATCAAGAAAATAAGCGTGTTTTACTATTAAAGACCTCCTGATAAAAAATTTTCGAAGTCATTTACCGGATCAGATCGTTACTGATTCACTGTACGTTTTTGAGGGCTCAGGTCATCGTCCTGGTCAAGATCAACAAGCTTGCGTTTTCGATGTGTTCTTTTGTGGGCCGAACCGTCCATCCCGGCCACTGCCTTGTCAGAGATTTGTTGCCCGTTGTGCACTCTTCTTTTGTGATCCCACAGGGCTCGGGCATTTTTCCATATCGTTCCACATGGCCGTTGATGGCCAGTCTCCCCGACCACTGGCTTGTTACAGATTTGCTGCCAGCTGTGGTCTCTTCTTTTGTGACATGACACGGCTAGAGCATTTGTCCAAATTGTTCCACATTGACGCTGATGGCCATTCTCCCCGACCACAGTCAGTTCACAGGTTTTTTGCCCAGTGTGGTACTGGCTTTTGTGAGTCGATAGAGATTGGATATTCTTGCAAATCTTCCCGCATGGCCTCAGCTGACCATCCTCCCCAGTGATTGTTTCAACACAGGTTTTTTGGCCTGAATGGTCATTTCTTTTGTGACTCCACAGGGCTCTGGCATTCTTACAAACCTTTCCGCATGGGCGTTGCTGGCTATCCTGCTCGACCACGGACACGTCACAGGTTTGTTGACTGCCGTGAGCACTTCTTTTGTGATCCGTCAGGGCTTGATTATTTATCGAAATTGTCCCGCATGGCCGCTGATGGCCATCCACTACCACGGTCTTATTACAGGCTCTTGGCCCGCTGTGGGTCATTCTTTTGTGATCCGAAAGGGCTTGAGCATTCTTGCAGACTATCCCACATGGACGTCGCTGTGCGTGCTCTCCCTCAACTATCACATCACAGGTTTTTTGGTTGCTGTGGACTCTGCTTTTGTGAGCTGACAGAAAGTAAGCAGTCATGCAGACCTCTCCGCATGGCTGTTGTTGACCATCTTCCCTGTCCACTATCACGTCACAGTTTTTTTTTTCAGTGTGATATTTGTTCTTGTGAGACGACAGAGCCTGAGCATTCTTGGAGACCACCCCGCATGACTGCGGCTGGCCATTATCCCCGACTACTACCTCGTTACAGGTTTGTTTCCCGGAGTGGTCTTTTCTTTTATGAGCTGAAAGAGTTTTAGAGCTCTCGCAGACTTTCCCGCATCGCTGTCGCTGACCATCCTCCCCGAGCACTGTCTCGTTACAGGTTTTTTGCCCGCTATGGACTTTTCTTTTGTGACCCGACAGGGCTTTGGAAATTGTGTAGACTTTCCCGAATTGTTTCGGCTGATCATTTATGTCGACTACTGTCTTATAAATAATATATTGTCTTTCTGAATCTGCTGCGGAGGGTAACTGGGTAAACGTAAAGGAAATTCCTTTTTTTTGTAGGTCGGATGACTTTGTTTTTAAAAGTACATTGTATTGGGCATGTGCATCGTGATCTGCTGATTGTCGGAATTGACAGACGCCTGCGCAGGTATCTACGAAACAATTTAAGCTCAAAGTATGTCGGTGTTGTCCAGGGTTTCTGTTACCGCCGCCAGAGTCAGAATACAGTGAGCCAGTGAATGAGTCTATATACCGGGTGTTGGCTTGAGGGCCTTGCTGATCGGATGATTCTAAAAGCTGGCCTTGCTGTTGGGCGTGCCCAGAGCCATGCATCATGGTGATGGTGGCAAACGGGTGATCAACCTGTGTCAGCATATATGATGCTTCGTGCTGTTCGATTTGTTGCTCAATCAGATTAAACAACGGTGAGTTTGGGTTCCAATAGTTTTTTAAAAGCCAGCCGACAGTGATCAACATCTCTAGTGGTAGCCATGGATATGGATTGGAGCTTAGAAGAGGAGTGTTGATGGTGTGGATCAGTTCGTGACCAAACAGCAGATAAGTGGAGTATAGCCATTGCCACGAAATCAATTCGATAAGGGGCGTTTTTACCCTGAAACCGGCGGCTCTGGGTGGTTTGTTATCAGGCGGCGAATCTGATCCTCTATAACCGTTTGTGTCCGCAATACCTGAATATGTATGCTGGTCACGCTTTATAGAAAAGCTCTGTTTTGCTGAAGAATCTGTCTTCTGTTGAAGCTCGACAATAAAACACCTTGTCAAAGTCTCGGCCTGACAGGAAACAGACAACAATAGTAGCAGCAACAACATCGGTGCTATAGAGAGTGAGTGTTTAATCATTATATCCTTACGTTCCGGTTTACCGCGTGAAAGGATAGATCAAGAAAATAACTGTGTTTTATGTGAGCGACCTTCCGTTAAAGAAACATTGAAGCAGACGTATCCGTTGGTGAGCCCCCGGACGGCGTGATCAAGAGCTATCCCGGGATAGATGGATGGCTTCGAGTATTTTTTAACGACTTTTGTCTTCAGATAGATCTCCTGATGAGAAGGCCTTATCAGATCAAGGACTGAGGTCGTTGTTCTGGTACAGTTCCTCATGTTTGCGTTTTCGGTGTCTTTTTTTGTGATCCGATATGGCATTAGCATTCTTGCAGAACTTTCCGCATGGTCGCGACTGGCCATCCTCCCCGACCACGGTCACTTTACAGGTTTGTTGCTCGCTGTGGACACTTCTTTTGTGTTTCGTCAGGGCTCGGGCATTTATCCAAATCGTCCCGCATGGCTGTTGCTGGCCATCTTCTCTGTCCACTATCACTTCACAGGTTTTTTGTCCGGTGTGGTAAGCACTTTTGTGCGTCGACAGAGCATGAGCATTCTTGCAGACCACTCGGCATGGCCGGGGCTGGCCACCCTCTCCAACCAGGGGTGCGTCACAGGTTTGTGGTCCGCTGTGTCCTTCTCTTCTGTGACTCGACAGGGTGATGGCATTCTCGAAGACCTTTCCACATGGCCGGGACTGGCCATCCTCCCCAACCACTGGCAGATCACAGGATTGTTGTCCGGTATGTTTTTTTCTTTTGTGATAGTAAAGGGCTTGAGTATTTTTACAGACTTTTTTGCACGTTCGCGGCTGGCCATCCTCCGCAGCCATTGGCAGGTCACAGGATTGTTGCCCGGTATGTTTATTTCTTCTGTGATCGTAAAGGGCTTGATTATTTTTGCAGACTTTTTCGCATGTTCGCGGCTGACCATCCTCCCCGACCACTGTTTCGTCACAGATTTTTTTCCCGCTGTGGATTGTTCTTTTGTGAGTCGACAGGACTTTGGAATTTTTGCAAACTTTTCCGCATGGCTTAGGCTTGCCATCTTTATCGAACAATGTCAAATAACAGACATGTTGTGTTTCCGGAGTCTCTGTCGTGGGTGACAGTCGGGTAAACGAAAAGGATATCCACTTTTCTTTAAGATAGGGTGACTCAGTTTCTAAAAGCGCATTGTTCTGATCATACACACAGTTATCAGGATCTACTGATTGTCGGAATTGACAAACGCCACGACAGGTATCTATGAAACAATTTAAATCCAAAGTATGTGGGTGTTGCCCAGGATTTCCGTTCCCGCCGCCGGAGTCAGAAAAGGAAGCAGTGAAAAAGCCTTTGGAGCAAGTGGTGGCATCCGGGCCTTTGTGACCGGATGATTCTGATGACTCGAGTTGTGGTTGTTCATGTCCAGAGCCAAGCATCATGGTGATGGCTGCAAAGGAATGATCCCCCTGTTTCAGTATACCGCTTAGTCTGAGTGGTTTGATATAAGGTGGCGAATCTGATTCTGTAAAGCCGTTTGTGTTGGCAATATCTGAAAATGTATGCTGATCATGCTGCGTTCTAAAAAAAAACCGGTGTGTTGGAGTATCTGCTTTCTGTTTAAGATCGAGAATAAAATGTCTGGTCAAAGGTTCAGCCTGACAGGCGACAGACAACAACATTTTCAGCAACACTAGCAGCAAAAATAGCAGCAACAGTGGTGCCTTAGAGAGTGAGTGTTTAATCATTCTATCCTTATATTCTGGTTTACTGGGAAGAAGAATAGATCAGGAAATTAGGTGTGCTTTTTGTTAAACAACCATTTAGGCGCAGCTGTATCCGTTGCTAAGCCAGGACAGCTCGATCAGGTGCCATTCGGGGAAAGATGGATGGCTTGGGGTATTCATTTAAACGACTTTTATCTCCTGATAGTTCTCCTCATGAAAGGACGAGAGGCAGATCAAGGACTGGGGACATTGTTCTGGTCCAGATCATTAAACTTGCGTTTTAGATGTGTTCTTCTGTGGTCTGTCAGGATTCTTTTACTCTTGCAGACCATTCCACATGGTCGTTGTTGACCATCCTCCCCGACCACTGTCACGTCACAGATCACCCGTCCGGTGTGATATTTGCATTTGTGAGATGACATAGAATGAGCATTCTTTAAGACCACCCCGCATGGACTAGGCTGGCTACCCTCCCTAACCATTATCATGTGACAGGTTTGTTGCCTGCTGTGCTCTTTTCTTTTGTGAATCAACAGAGTTTGAGCATTCATGCAGTTCTTTCCGCATGGCCGCTGCAGGCCATCCTCCCCAACCACGGTCACTTTACAGGTTTTTTGTCCGGAGTGATTTTTTCTTTTGTCATTCCACATGGTTTTTCTGGTATCAAGGATCTTTCCGCACGGCTTCGGCTGATCATCTTCTCCGGCCACGCTTGTTTTGCAGGTTTTTTGCCCGTTGTGATTTCTGCTTTTGTGAGACGACAAAGATTGAGCATTCTTGCAGACAGTCCCGCATGGCCGAGACAGACCATCCTTCCCGATCACTGTCGCCTGACAGGTTTGTTTCCCGCTGTGGTCTTTTCTTTTGTGATCCGACAGCGCTTTAGTACTCATGCAGACTTTACCGCATGGCCGCTGCTGGCTATCCACCCCGACCACTGTCAGGTGACAGGTTTGTTGTCCAGTGTGATATCTTCTTTTGTGATCCGTCAGGGATTGAGCATTCTTGCAGACTGTCCCGCATGGCCGAGACAGACCATCCTTCCCGATCACTGTCAGGTTACAGGTTTGTATCCCGCTGTGGTCTTTTCTTTTGTGATCCGACAGGGCTTTAGAACTCTTGCAGACTCTCCCGCATGTCTGCTGCTGAGCATCCTCACCGACCACTGCCAGAAGACAGGTTTGTAGCCCGCTGTGGTCTCTTCTCCTGTGATCCCGCAGGGATTGAGCGCTCTTGCAGATTCTCCCGCATGGCCACCGCCGACCATCCTCTCTGATCATTGTCGCGGGACAGGTTCGTTGTGTGTTTGAAGTCCCTGCTTGAGAATGGAAGTGGGGAAAAGTAAGGGAGATTGTTTTTTCTTGTAGGCCGGTTGACTCCGTTTCGAGGGATGCATTGTTTTGGTCATATGCATGGCGATCAGAATCTAAAGAGTGCCGGAATATACAAACGCCATTGCAACTATTTACGAAACAATTTAAACCCAGAGTATGTGGGTGTTGTTCAGAGTCTCCGTTACCGCCGCCCGAGCCAGAATGCCGGGGGCTGGTGAAAATGCCTGTAAGTTGGATGGTTGCCCCCGAGGCTTGCTGGTCAGATGATTCTGAAAGCTGGCCTTGTTGTTTCTGTCCAGAGCCAAGTCCCATAGTAATGATGGCAAATGGTTGACCCTTCTGTGTCAGCTTGGGTGCTGCCTCTTGTTGTTCAATTTGTTTTTCAACCGGGTTCAACGACGGTAAATCTTGGTTCCAGTAGCTTTTTAAAAGCCAACCAACAACGATAATCGCTTCTACAGGTGGTGACGGGTGAGGGATGGCTCTTTTAGGGGTATCTTTGATGCTAAGGATCAGTTTGTAATCAACCAGCAGATGAGTGACGTAAAGCAACTGCCATGAAATCGATTCAATAAGGGTTGTTTTTACCCCATAACCGTAGGATCTGCGTAGTTTGCCGTCGGGCAGTGAAGCTGATCCTGCATAGCTGTTTGTGTCGGCAATGCCTGAAAATGTTCGCAGGTCACACTGCCTTACAGAAAAACTCTGGTTTGCTGGAGAATCTGTCGTTTGTTGAAGCTCGACAATGAAGCGTCTTGTCAACGGTTCCGCTTGGCAGATGACAGACAAAAACAGTATCAGCAACAGCGTTGTCGCAAAGATTGAGTGTTTAATCATTCTACCCTTGCGTTTTAAGTTACAGATAGGAAGGATAGATCAAGAAGGTAAGCGAGTTTTTTCTCAAAGACCTTCTGTCAAATGACTTCTGTTAAAAGCTCAAAGTTGCAACGGATAAAACCTCATGAAAGGGCGGGTGTCAGATCATGGATTGGGGTCATCGTCCTTGTTTACATCAACAGGTTTACGTTTGCGATGTATTCTTTTGTGATCCGAGAAGGCTTTAGTATTCCTGCAGATCTTTCCGCATTGCCGCAGCTGGCCATCCTTCCCGATCAAAATGATGCTACAGGTTTGTTGCCCGGTGTGTTCTTTTCTTTTGTGACACAACAGAACTTCGATATTCTTGCAGACCGTGCCGCATGGTCGTTGCTGGCCATCCTGCCCGATCACTGCCAGGTCGCAAGTTTGTAGTCCACTGTGGTCTTTTCTTTTGTGATCTGCAAGTGCTTTAGTACTCTTGTAGATCTTTTTGCATGGCTGCGGTAAACCATTCTCTCCGTCCACGCTTACGTAACAGGTTTGTTTCCCGGTGTGATATTTGCTTTTGTGGGTCGACAGAGCACTAGCATTCCTGCATGACGTCCTGCATGGCTTCGGCTGACCATCCTCCCCGACCACTGTCTCGTCACAGGTTTGTTGCCCGCTATGGTCTTTTCTTTTGTGACCCGACAGGACATGAGGACTCTTGCAGACCTTTTTGCATGGCCGATGCTGGCCATCCTCCCCAACCACGGTCATATCACAGGTTATCTGCCACTTATGGAATCTGCTTTTGTGAGACGACAGAGATTGAGCATGCTTGAAGACCGCGCCGCATGGCCGCGGCTGGCCGTCCACGACTATGGTTATGTCACAGGATTTTTGCCCGGTGTGGTATTTGCTTTTGTGAGATGACAGCGATAGGGTATCCTTGTAGACTTTCCCGCATGACTGCAGCTGGCCATCCTTCCCCAATACTTTCACGTCACAAGTTTTTTGTTCGATGTTTTCTTTTATTTTCTGAGCTAACAGGGCTTGTACTGAGCTTGTTCGGAAAAGATGGGGTTGGTCCTGACCCGGTTGGAATACTTCAGTGTTTGTTTGCCGGGCTGCTGAATGGCTGAGCGTAAGGGAAAATCCGGCTTCTTCGAGAATACTACTTGGATCGAATGGCTCATTAATGAATCCAAAATCATTATTGATGGCAGGCAAATGCCCGAGCGTAAAGGCGACCCCGTCTGAGGTGACCCCGTCTGAGGCGACCCCGTCTGAGGCGACCCCGTCTGTATGGTTGCAGCTATTGGGCAGATTACCATTAATAACATACGGCTCTGGCTCAACTAGTTGGTCGAAATAGAGTGAGAATTGACTGTCAGAAAGTTCCTGCAATTCTTGAAAAAGCGAATTATCCAAGGAGTGTGTAGCTTTTTCAGGATCAGAAGAGCTTATGCAACTTAGATAGTGTTTATTCGTCAAGTCAGGGTATGAGCTTTGTCCGGTATTTGCCGTTGCTCCTAATTGAGCGATTTCTATTTTTGTCGTCTGTATCGGTGCGTCGGACTGCTCACAGCGGGACTCAGCGGGCTTTTCGCCATCGGATGATTGCCGGAAACTGCAAGCACCATTACAGGGATGGACGAAACAATTTAAACCCAGAGTATGCTGGTGTTGTTGTGGGCCTCCGTTATTGTCGTCATAGTCAGAAAACAGAAGGCTAATGAAAGAGCCTGTAAAGTGACTGGTGGCTTGAGAGGCTTGCTGACCCGATGATTCTGATGGTTGGCTTTCTTGTTGGTCTTGTCCGGAGCTGAACATCATAGCGATGGTCGCAAATGGGTGATCCCTCTGTGTCAGCATAGACGTTGCCTCTTGTTGTTCAATCGGGCAAAACAGTGGTGAATCGGGGGGCCAATAGTTTCTTAAAAGCCAACCGATAGCGACAACCGCTTCTAAAATTAGCCATGTATAAGGGGTGGAGTTAAGAGAGACGTCTTTGTTTCTCAGGATCAGTTCGTTACTAACCAACAGATGAGTAGTATAAAGCCATTGCCACGAAATAGATTCAAAAATGGGGTGTTTTACTACGTTATTGTGTCTTTGTCGTTTTTCATCAGTCAGCGAAACTCTTAATTTATGGCCATTGTTATCGTAAATGTCTGGCGCATTACCCGGCAATGTATGCCAGTCAGGGTTTATAGAAAAGCTCAGCGTTGGAGAAACTGCTTTTTGTTCAAACTCGACAACAAAACCCCTTGTCAACGGTTGAGCCTGACAAATGACAAAAAACATTAGTAGTAGCGACAACAGCGCCACAAAGAGTGAATGCTTAATCGTTCTATCCTTGCGTTTCGGGTTCCAGAAAAGAAGGATAGATCAAGAAAACAAGCGTAATTTCTTTCAAAGACCTTGTTTTAAAAGACCAAGGTTGCACCGGGCAAATATCATGAAAGGTAGGCTGTCAGATCAAGGGGTGAGGTTTTCGTCCACACCAACAGGTTTACGTTTTCGATGAACTCTTTTGTGGTCCGACAGGGCTCGAGCACTCCTGCATATCTTTCCGCATAGCCGCTGCTGGCAATCCCTCCCAACCAAAACCACGGCGCAGGTTTGTTGCCCGCTGTGGTCTCTTCTTCTATGATACGACAGGACTTGAATATTTTTGCAGACCGTCCCACACGGCCGCGGCTGTCCGTCCTCCCCGACCACTATCGCACTACAGGTTTTTTGCCCACTGTGGATTTTGCTTTTATGATCTTTCAGGGCTTGAAGATTCTTGCAGACAACCCCACACAGTCGTGGCTGGCCATCCTCTCCGACCAATGCTACATCACAGGCTTTCTGACCGGTATGCGCTCTGGTTTTGTGAACCGACAAGGCTTGTCTGTTCTTGCAGATCTTTCCACATGATCGCTCCTGGCCTTCCTCCCCGATGACTGTTGCGTCACAGGTTTGTTGTCCGCTGTGGTATTTGCTTTTGTGAGATGACATTCCGATTTCTTCGAGAGGGTCAGGAGGATAAAGAGGCTCATTAATGGCCACAAAATCATGAGTGGTGGAAGTCCGGTTTATGGGCATTGGCAACCCATGATTTATTGACCCGGCAGGGTCAGTTGCATAGGCAGCCTGTGCACTCATTGAGTGTTGGAAATGTGTGGCGAATACAGGATCAAAGTGGCCTATGCAACTAAGGCAGTATCCATTGGCTAAATGAGGGCATGAGCTTTGTCCGGCTGATACTCCTATTTGGGCTGTCGAACTTTCTACGAAATTTTCAGGCCATTCAGAGGTCTCTCTGATATCGGATGATTGCCGAAAACTACAAACGCCATGACAGGGATGGGCAAAACAATTTAAACCGAAAGTATGCTGCTGTTTTTGAGGGTATCCTTTGTCGTCTCCAGAGTCAGAATAAAGGAGACGAATGCAAGCGTCTGTAAAGTGACTGGTGGCTTCCGGGACTTCACGATCGGATGATTCTGATGGTTGGCATTGTTGCTGATTTTGTCCAGAGCCCAACATCATAGTGATGGCTGCACACAGTTGATCTCCCTGTGTCTGCATAGACGTTGCCTCTTGTTGTTCAATTGGGTTAAAGAGCGGTGGATAGGAGTTCCAATAGCTTTTTAAAAGCCAACCCAAAGCGACAACTCCTTCTGCAAGTAACCATGAATAATGGATGAAGCCAGAAGGGGCATCTTTGGTGGTCAGGATCTGTTCATAAGCAACCAGCAGGTGAGTGGTGTAAAGCCATTGCCATGAAATCGATTCAGCAAGGGACGTGTTTGCGCAGTAATCTTGAGATCGCTGTCGTGTGCTATCAGGCATCGAATCTGATTCTGCACAGTCGTTTGTGCTGACAACTCCTGACTGATTGCCCGATAATTGCCGGTCAGGCTTTGCAGAATAGCTCTGATTTGGAGAATTTGTTTTCTGTTCAAACTCGATAACAAAATGTCCTGTTAACGGTTGACTCTGACAGACGACAGACAGCGTCAGTAGCAGCAAAAACAGTGCCGAAAAGAGTGGGGATTTAATAATTCTATCCTTGCGTTCTGGGTTACAGAGAGAAAGGATAGATCATGAAAGTAAGCGCGTTTTTCTGTCAAAGGCCTTCTGTTAAAAGCCCAGGGCTTCACCGGGCAAAATCTTATGAAAGGGCGGTTATCAGATCAAGGACTGAGGTCATCGTCTTCGTCTGCACCCACAGGTATACGTTTCCGATGCATTCTTTTGTGTTCCGACAGGACTTGAGCACTCCTGCAGATCTTTCCGCATAGCCGTTGCTGGCTATCCTCTCCGACGATTGTTTCGTCACAGGTTCTTTGCCTGATGTGAGTGACGCTTTTGTGAGTCGACAGGGCTCGAGCATGCTTGCAGACTGCTGCGCATGGTCGTTGCTGACCATCGTCCCCGACTACGGTCACGTCACATGTTTTTTTTCCTGTATGGTATCCGCTTTTATGATCCGAAAGGGCTTTAGCGCTCTTGCAAACCTTTCCGCATGGTTGCAGCTGGCCATGCTCACCGATCACTGTCACGTCACAGGTTCGTTGCCCGCTGTGGACTTTGCTTTTGTGAACCGACAGGGCTTTAGAACTCTTGCAGACTGCCCTGCATAGTTGCAACCGGCCATTTTCACCAGTCACTTTTACGTTACAAATTCTTTGCCCGCCGTGGGTGCTTCTTTTGTGATTCCAAAGAGCTCTGATATTGCTGTACAACTTTCCACATGACCGCAGCAGGCCATCCTGGCCGACCACGGTCGCATCACAGGTTTGCTGAATAGTGTGGACGCTTCTTTTGTGATTCCACAGGGTAGCAGCATTTATGCAGATCTTTCTGCACGGCTGTTGCTGACCATCTGCCCCGCCTCTAAAAATATGGGATGATATCCCTGCCATTATGAGTCAATACGATTCT
>NZ_JAHHPR010000356.1:0-18187 GCF_024606255.1 Endozoicomonas sp. SESOKO3 | reverse complement strand
AGAGTGACAATCAAAAGACAATATTCGTATAAATAATTACAGCCGGGCTTAAATGGTTTTTTAACGGTAAAGCACACTTACTTTCTTGATCTATCCTTCCTCTCTGTAAACCAGAACTCAAGGATAGAATGATTGAACACTCACTCCTTGCAGCACCGCAGTTACTGCTTCTTTTGTTGTCTGTCATCTGTCAGGCCCAACCGTTGACTGAACGTCATATTGTCGAGCTTGAACAGAATACAGCTTATCCAAACCATAGCTATTCTATAAAGCGTGGGCGGTATACCTTATCGGGCAATTTGTCAGTTATTGCCCACACAAACGGTTATACAGAACCAGATTCGCTGCCTGATGACAAACCACATAAATCCGGCGGTTACGGGGTCAAAACGCCTCTGAATGAACCGATTTCATGGCAATGGCTTTACGCCACCAGCCTGCTGGTAGGTTACCAACTGATCCTTACAACCAAAGACACCTCTCTTAGCTCCATCCCTTTTTCATGGCTGCCTATGGAAGTGGCTATCATCGTCGGCTGGCTTTTGAAAAGCCATGGGTACCACAATTCACCGTTCCCTCACCGGGTCGAACAACAAGACGTAAGTCACCCCCCCCTATTTGCCACGATCACTATGATGATGGATTCCGGACATAACCAATCACATGGCAAACCATCAGAATCATCCACTCAAGAAGCTCCGACAGCCATTCACCCTGAGAGTTTTTTCACTACCCTCTGGTATTCAGGCTCTGGCGAGGGTAGCGAAGATCCTCAACAAAACTTACATACTTTGGGTTTAAATTGTTTTATCTATCCCTGTCATGGCATTTGTCAATTACGACTATTCCGGGATCACAGAGAGCCTGATGAATGGCTGCTGAATTTCGAAGAAAATGGGTTGGACCTCACAGGAGCAACACCCGAGCAAAACCCATGTTCTCATTTGGCCTATGGATGCTGCTCTGGTCGCATAATTCACGTTGATCCGAACAGCGATGCAACCCTCAGGCAAGACGAGCTTTTGAAAGCACTCGATAATCCGGATCCTATGCATTCCGAATGCAACCCTGATCAACTATTTGAGTTGCTATTTGAGCCACAGGCCCATGACATTGACCGCAACCCAGACATTAGCGAAAACTCTATAGATGGGGTCGCCTCAGATGGGGTCGCCTCAAACTCAATGAGTGACGGGATAGTCTCTACAACTCCCCCTATCGGGCAACAAACCTGCGACGTGATAGTCGTTAAGAAATGTGGCCAGCTGCAGCCATGCGGGAAGCTCTTTCATGATGCCCGATCCCTATCACTTCACAAAAGCGAAGTCCACTGCGGACAAAAAATGTGTGACACGCCCGTGGTCCGGGAAGATGGCCAGCAGCAGACATGCGGAAGGGTCTGCAAAAATGCTCGAGCCTTGACATATCACAAAACAAGACACCACAACAGGCCACCAATCTGCGAGCAGACAGTGGTTGGCGAGGATGGCCAGCAGCGGTTATGCGGGAAGCTCTGCAAGAATACTAAAGCCCTGATCAGTCACAAAAGAAAAAAACACAACGAGCAGCAAATCTGTGAAGAAACAGTGGTCGGGGAAGATGGCCAGAGGTCGCCATGTGGAGCAGTCTGCAAGAATACTGAGTCTCTATCATCTCACAAAAGCACATACCACACTTTGCAACAAACCTGTAACGCCACCGTGATCGGGCAGGACGGCCAGCAGCGGCCATGCGGGCAAGCTTGCGAGAACGCTGCTGTCCTGTGGCTTCACAAGAGGGCCTTCCACAGCGGTCAACAAACCTGTGACGTAACTGTGGTGGGGAAGGATGGCCAGCCGCGGCCGTGTGGAAAGCTCTGCAAACATATTAAGTCTCTGACGGATCACAAAAGAAGATACCACACCGAACAAAAAATCTGTGACGAGACCATTGTCCGGGAAGATGGCCAGCAGCAGCCATGCGGGCTGGTCTGCAGGAGTACTTATGCCCTGTGGGCTCACAAAAGGGCTTTCCACAGTAGTGAGCAAACCTGTGACGAAACCGTGGTTGGGAAGGATGGCCAGCAGCAGCCATGCAAGATACTCTGCAAAAATATGCAGGCTCTGACGGAACACAAAAGAAGATACCACACCGGACAACAAATCTGTGACTTGACCCTGTTCCGGAAAGATGGCCAGCAGCAACCATGCGGGAAGGTCTGCAAAAGTGCCAGAACCCTCTCGGATCACAAAAGAAGAATCCACGGAGGGCTAAAAACCTGTATTAAAACAGTCGTCGGGGAAGATGGTCAGGAGTTTCTGTGCGGGAAGATCTGCAATAATCCTCAGGCCCTGTCGGATCATATAAGAAGAACCCACACAGGACAAACAATCTGTGACATAACAGTTGTCGACAAAGATGGACAACCGCAGCCATGCCGTAAGCTCTGCAAGAGTGCTCAAGCCCTGACAGAACACAAAAGAAGAGCCCACACCAAACAAGCAATCTGTGACATGACAGTGGTCGGGAAAGATGGACAACCGCGACCATGCCTAAGGCTCTGCAAGAGTGCTCGAGTCCTGGAGGAACACAAAAGAAGGCGTCACAAACGCAAGTTTGTTGATATGGGCGAGAACGATGACCTCAATCCTTGATCTGACACCCACCCTGATTATGAGGGACAAAATGATTAAACACTTACTCTATGCGGCACCACTGTTGCCGATATTTTTGTCGTCTGTCGCCTATCAGGCCGAACCGTTGACGGAATATTTTATTGTCGACTTTAAACAGAATACAGTTTTTTCAAACCCGGGCTTTTCTATAGAACCTGCCCCACATAGCTTGTCGGGCAGACCGTCAGTTGTTGCTGACACAAACAGCTGTGCAGGATCAGACTCACCTCCTGGTGACAAACCACATAGATCTCGCGGTTACAGTGTCAAAAAGCCCATGATTGAGTCGATTTCCTGGCAGTTGCTTTACGCAACCGACCTGCTGGTTGGTTACAAACTGATCCTGACCTGCAAAGAGGCCTCCCGGAGCTCTACCCCTCATTCATCCCTACCCGAAGCGGTTGTCGCTATCGGTTCGCTTTTAAGACGTTATTGGTACCTCGATTCATCGATGTTTGCCCCGATTGAAGAACAAATTGAACAACAAGAGGCAAGTCAGGAGAACCCCTTTGCGATCACCACTATGATGTTTGGCTCCGGACAAGCCCGACAGCAGGGTCGGCCACCAGAATCATCGGGACAACCAGTCCGGCAAACCACGCCCCACCCCACAGACTATTTCGCCAGCTTCCCCTATTATGACTTTGACGACGGCAACGGCCCCCCCCCCCCAAACACCTGCATACCTTCGGTTTAAATTGTTTCGTCCATCCCTGTTACGGTGTTTGTCAATTCCGATCATCATTCGATATCAGAGAGTCTGATGAATCGCTGTTCAATTTCTTAGAAAACAGGTCAGACCCGACAAGAACAACACCCGAACAAAGCTCATGCCCTTATTTGGCTAATGAACGCGGCTACCATTACCTGAGTCATTCAGGTCCTCAAAAGTCTGCACAGCCCAAGCAAGCTGATCTTGTCAAAACATTGAGTTTTCTCATTCCCATTGAAATCAAGCGCAATTTTGACCCGTTCTCTGAGTCAGAGGCCCATGGTATGGGTATGGGTGGCAACCCAGCTGACAGCCGCAACCCTTCAGGCTTAATGAGAGCCGCGGTAGCCTCTGTAACGGCCCCTGACTGGCAACTAACCTGTGACGTGATAGTGGTCGGGGAGGATGACCAGCTAAAGCCATGTGGGGCAGTCTGCAATAATCCTAAAGCCCTTTCATCTCACAAAACCAGAGCCCACACACGGCAAAAAACCTGTGACGTAACTGTGGGTTGGGAATATGGCCAGCCAGTGCCGTGCGGGATGGTCTGCAAGAATGCTAATACTCTGTGGGATCACAAAATAAGAGTACACACCGGGCAACAAACCTGTGACACGACAGTGATTGAGGAAAATGGCCAGCAGCGGCCGTGCGGGAGGATCTGCGAGAATGTTAAGGCCCTGTCGTGTCACAAAAGCAAAGCCCATTCTGGACAAAAAATCTGCAACGTGAAAGTGTTCGGGAAAAATGGCCAGCAGCAGCCATGCGGGACGGTCTGCAAGAATGCTGGAGAGCTGTCGGATCACAAAATCAGAATCCACAGCGTTCAAAAAACCTGTGAAGTAATAGAGGTCGGGGAAAATGGGCAGCAGCGACGATGCGGGAAGGTATGCAAGAATGCTAAAGCTTTGTCGAATCATAAAAAAAATACCCACATCGGGCGACATACCTGTGACGCGACAATGATCGGAGAGGACGGCCATCAGCGACCATGCGGGAGGGCCTTCATAAGTAATAAATCTCTGTCGGCTCACAAATCAAAAGTCCACAGTGGAGCAAAAACCTGTGACCTTATCGTCGTCGGAGAGAATGGCCGTCAGCAATCCTGCCGGACGGTCTGCCAGAATGCGCTAGCCCTGATGAATCACAAAAAAAAAACACATCAAAAACGCAAGCACAATAATGTAGACCAGAATGGTGAACTCAGGCTTAAAACAGGCAAAGCAAATAAGTAATGCCAGCCCTTTCATGAGGCTTTGACCGATACCAACTTTGTCTTTTAAGAAGGCCTTCGAAACAAAAACACACTTATTATCTTGATCTATCCTTCCTCTCTACCGTCTGGAATGCGGGGATAAAATTATTAAACATTCATTCTTTCCGATACCGCTGTTGCTGATACTGGTATCCTCTGTCGTTTGTCAGGCAGAGCTTCTTATTGTTGAGTTTAAAGAGAATGCAGTTTTTCCAGGACAGAGCTTATCTATAAAGTGTGGCCTGCATAGACTGCCGGGCAGCCAGATAGCCTTTGCCGACATAAACATCCATGCAAGATCGGACTCACCGCCTGAAGACAGGCCAGACACATCTGGCCGTTACGGGGTCATGACACCCCTTATTGAGCCGATTTCGTGGCAGTTACATTACGCGTCTCATCTACTGGTTGGTTACGAACTGCTGATCCTGACAACCAAAAACGCTCTTCCAGGCGCAGCCCCTTGTTCATGGCTGCCTTTAGAAGCGTTTGTCGCTATCGGTCGGCTTTTAGGAAGTTATTGGGACACCGATTCACCGCTGTTGAACCCGATTGAGCAACACACTGAACAAAAAGAGGTGAGTCAGGATAATCCGTTTGTGATCACCACTATGATGTTTGGTTCTGGACAACCCCTGCAGCAAGGCCAGACATCAGGACCGTTCGTCCAGGAAAACACAGCAGCAGCTTCCTTCACTGGAAGTTCTTTCAATCATCCCCTATATTCTGACTCTGGCGGCGGTAACGCAGGCCCTCAACATCACTCACATACCTTGGGTTTAAATTGTTTCATTCACCCCTGTCATGGCGTTTGTCAATTCCGACCATCATCCAATAACGGAGGACCTGATGAATGGCTGCAGAACTCCGAAGAAAATTTCCCAGACCACAAGGTAGCCAGCCTCGAACAAAGCTCATGCCCACATCTTGCTAACGGGCGCTGCTTTAGTTGCATAAGTCATTTTGATCCTGAAAACTCTGGCTACTCTTACCAACAAGACGAACTTTTCGAAGCATTCGATTATTTCGCCCCGATTCAACTCCAATACATTAATGACACCCCTGTTCACTCAATGATTACCGGTTCAGTTCTTATAAATGACGCCCCTTTCGGGCGACAAGCCTGTGATGTGCCCGTGACCGGAGAAGATGGCCCGCAGAAAACATGCGGAAAGGACCACAAGAATGCCCGGTCTCTGCCGACTCACAAACGCAAAATCAACAAGAGTAAGAAAACCTGTGACGTGATCGTGATCGGGGAAGATGGTCAGCCGCGGCCATGCGGAAAAGCCTGCATACATTATCTGGCTCTGTCCTATCACAAAAGAAGGGACCACAGCGGGCAACAAATCTGTGACGTCATTGTGATCGCAGAGAACGGTCAGCAGCGTCCATGCGAAAAGGTCTGTAAGAATGCCAAGGCCCTGACGGATCACAAAAGCAAGTACCACACCGGGCAAAAAGTCTGTGACGTGATCGTGGGCACAGAAGATGGTCGGCATCGGCCATGCTGGCTGATTTTCGACAATGCAAAAAAACTCTCGGATCACAAAAGAAAATGCCACACCGGGCAAAAAACCTGTTGGGTGTCCGTGGTCACAGAGGATGGCCATCAGCGGCCGTGCGGAAAACTCTGCAACAATGCCCGCGACCTGTTGGTTCACAAAAGAAGACACCATTGTGTGCAAAAAGCCTGTGAGCTAACCATGGTCGGGGAAGACGGCGATCGGGGGCCATGCGGAAAGCTCTGCAAGAATGATCATGCCCTGTCGGAACACATAAGAACTCATGGAAAACGCAAGCGCCTTGATGTGAACCAGAACGATGACCTCAATCCTTTAGCTGAGCCAACCTTTCTCGAGAGATAGAATTATTAAACACTCACTCCTTGTGACACCGCTATCGAAAACGCAAACCTGTTGATGTGAAACAGAAAGGCTTTGACAGAAAAGCATACTTATTCTCTTGATCTATCCTTCCTATCTGTAAATCAAAATGCAAGGATAGAATTATTAGACGTTCACTCTTTGCGGTACTGCTGTTTCAACTACAGTTGTTACATGTCGTCTGTCAGGCCAAACCGTTGAAAGAACGCTTCGTTGTCGCGATTCAACAAAATGCTGGTTATCCAAACCAAATCATTTCTATAGGACATGGCCTGCATTCACTGCCGGTTGTCCTCTCAGACATTGCCGACATGCACGGCTTTGGAGGATCAGATCCACCGCCTGATGTCAAAGATCACGGCGGTTACGGGGTAATCCCCCCCCCTCATTGAATCGATTTCATGGCAGTTGCGTTACGCTACTCACCTGCTGGTGGGTTACGCACCGTTCCTGACCACCGGAGATTCCCCTCCAGACTCGAGCCATTATTCATGGTCATCTGAAGAAATGGTTGTCGCTCTCGGCTGGCTTTTAAAAAGTTATTGGAACCCCGATTTACTGTCATTTAACCCAATTGAACAACACATTGAACAACAAGAGGTGAATCAGGATCAGTCGTTTCCGACCATCACTATGGTTTTTGGCTCCAACCCCGGATGTGACCGGCAACAATACCCGCCATCAGAATCATCCAGTCAGCAAGCCCCAAAAGCCACCAGCTACGTCACAGGCTATTTCACCAGTCTTCTGTACTCTGACTCTGACGGCGGTAGCGGAGACCCCCAACAACACTCACATACTTTGGGTTTAAATTGTTTCGTCCATCCCTGTCATGGTGTTTGTCAATTCCAACCATCAGGAGCATTTCCCGGACAAAGCTCATGCCCCCATTTGACCAATGGACACTGCTTTAGTTGCATGTGTTATTTTGATCCTGAAAACAATGAACATGTCCAAAATAAATCACCTTGCAAAACATTAAATAACTTTATACCACTCGATTATGATATGCCTACAGACTGGAATGAGCCTTCCACCACAAATGTTTTTGAGGTCATGAAGGGGTCAATCGAACTGAATCGTCTTCTCGAAGAAACTGACATGGCTTCTACGCTCAACCAGCCAGCCATCACTCAAGCCCCGGTAACCCACGGGGATGCTGTACCTGGAACGACACATCGCGAGCAAGACCTCTCGGTTCACAAAAGCAACGACCACAGCAAGCAAAAAAACTGTTGCATTACCATAGTCTGTGAGAGTGGCCAGTCGCAGACGTGCGGAAAGGTCTTCGTGAGTGCCAAATCCCTATGGGATCACAAAAAAAGAGCCCACAGCGAGCAACAAGCCTGTAAAGCCACTGTGGTCGATAAGGATGGACAGTTGCAGCCATGCGGAGCAGTATGCAAGAACGCTCGATCTCTGACGGTTCACAAAGCCAGATACCATACCGGGCAAAAAACCTGTGAAGTGACAGTGACCGGAAAGCACAACCAACAGCAGCCATGCGGGACAGTCTGCAAGAATGCCCAAATGCTGTCGGATCACAAAAAACAAGCCCATGTAGAGCAACAAACCTGTGACGTGACAGTGAGCGGTGCGGATGGTCAGCCGCGACCGTGCGGGTCGGTCTGTAAGAATGCCCGATGCCTGTCATCTCACAAGACCAAATACCATACCGGGCAAAAAACCTGCAACCTGACAGTGATCGGGAAAGATGGCCAGCTGCGACTATGCGGAAAGCTTTGCGAAAATAATCAATCTCTTACGAATCACAAACTAAGGGAACATGGCGGGCGACAAACCTGTGGCTTAACAGTGGTCGGGAAGGATGGCCGACCGCGAGCATGCGGGACAGTCTCCAAGAATATTCAGTCTCTCATGGCTCACAAAAGCAAATACCACAGAGGGCAAAGAATCTGTGAGGTGGCCGTGATTGGTGAGGATGGCCAGCAACGTCCATGCGGAAAGGTCTGCAAGCATTCCCAACATCTTTCGTACCACAAAATAAGGGAACACAGCAGGCAAAAAGTCTGTGGCCCTAAAATGGTTGGGGTGGATGGCCAGCCACGACCATGTGGAACAGGCTGCAAGAATGCTCTTGCCCTGAAGCAACACAAAAGAAGTCACCGAAAACGCAAGTCTGCTGATGTAGAGCAAAACCAATAAAGTGTTACCCGGAGCAAACTCTGTCATTTGACAGGAGGCCTTTGAGAAAAGAGTCTATTTAGTTTCTTGATCTATCCTTCCTCTCACTAAAACAGAGTAAAGGACGGAATTATTAAAAACTCACTCTTTGCGGCACCGATGTTGTTCCTACTGACGTTGTCTGTCGTCTGTCATTCTAAACCCTTAGCAAGACATTTTTTTTCCGGGCTTGAACGGAAAACAGGTTTTCCAAACCTGCGTTTCTCTACACAGCGTGATCGTTGTGCATTGCCAGACAACCCGTCAGTTATCGTCAATACAAACGTCTATACAGGATCAAATTCACTAACTGATGACAAAGCGAGGGAATCTCGCGGTTACGGGGCTGAAACCATCTTTATCGAATCGATTTCATGGCAATGGCTTTACGCTACTGAGCCTCTGGTTAGTTGCGAACTTATCCTGACAACCAAGGAAGCCTCTCTTAGCTCTATTCCTTATTCGTGGTTACCACCTGTAAAGGGGCTTGTCGCTGTCAGGTGGCTTCCGGGTCGCTACTGGAACTCCGCCCCCCCCACTGGTGAACCCGATTGAGCAACAAGAGGCAACATTCATGCTGACAGAGGGGGATCAAGCATTTGCAGCAATCACAATGATGTTTGGCTCTGGAAATAACCAGCATGCCTACCAGCAACAAGGCCAGCCATCAGAATCATCCGGCCAGCGGGCCCCGTTAGTCAGAGGTTATTTCACTAACCTCTTGTATTCTAGCTCTGATGACGGCGACGAAGACCCTCAACAACACCAACATACTCTGGGTTTAAACTGCTTCGTCCATCCCTGTCATGGCGTTTGTGAATTCCTACTGTCATCCGACACCAGAGGGTCAGCAGAATGGCCACTGAATTCCAGACAAAGCTCACACCCACACATGGCGAATGAATGCTGCTCGAGTTGTATAAGACCATTTGATTCTGAAAATACTGCACTCTCAATAAATGCAGGGACTGACTATACAACTGCTGCCGAGCCGCTCAGGCACGATGCGCCAATGTCCGGAAATACGCCTTCCAGCGCTATGGAATCTGCGAGCATTGATCAGTCACCTGCTCTAAAGGATCTTTTCGAAGAAGTCGGGACTTCCACCTCGCTTACCTGGACAGACACATTGCAAGTCCTGTCGGATCATAAAATAAAATGCAGCAACGAACGCAAAATCTGTACCATGCCTGTGCTCGAGAAAGGTTGCCAGCCGCGGCTATGCTGGAAGCTCTGCAAGAATGATCATGCCCTGGCAACTCACAAAAGCAGATACCACTCTGGACAGAAAACCTGTCACGTGACCGTGATCGGGGAGGATGGCCAGCCGCGTCTCTGCAGAAAGGTTTGCAAGAATACTCTGGCCCTGTCAACTCACAGAAGAAGAGACCATAGCAAGCAAGAAACCTGTGACGTGATCCTGACCGGTATCGATGGTACGTCTCAGCCATGCGGGAAGGCCTGCAAAAGTGCTCAAGCTCTGTCGACGCACAAAAGAAGAGACCACAGCGGAGAACAAACCTGTGACGTGACTATGATCGCGAAGGATGGCCAGCTTCGGACGTGCGGGAAGGTCTACAAGAGTGCTGAGGCTTTGACGCTTCACAAAAGCCGATACCACAGCGGGCAACAGATCTGCTACAAGACCGTGATCGCAGAGGAAGGCCAGCCGCAGCCATGCGGAAGAGTGTGCAAGAATGCTTGTGCTTTGCAGGATCACAAAAGAAAAGAACACACCGGGCAACAAATCTGCGACTTAACAGTGGTCGGGGAGGATGGCCAGCTGCGGCCGTGCGGGAAGACCTGCAAGAATGCTCATGCCCTTTCGGAGCACAAAAGAAGACACCGAAAACGCAAGCCTGTTGATGTAAAGCAAAACGAATGAGGTTGACCCGGTGCAGACTCTGCCTTTTAACAAAAGGCCTTTGAGAAAAGAGTAGATTTCATTTCTTGACCTATCCTTCCTCTCTGTACACCAGAGGAAAGGATAGAATTATTAAAATCACATTCTTTGCGCCACTACTGTTGCTTATACTGGCATTGTCTGTCGTCTGTCAGTCTGAAACGTTGACAAGACACTTTGTTGTCGAGCCTGAACAAAAAACAGGTTCTCTAAACCAGTGCTTTTCTATAAAGTGTGACAGGCGGATATTGCCAGAAAACCCATCAGTTATTGCCAATACAAACGTCTATACAGGATCAAATTCAGCACCTGATAACGAACTGAAAATATCTGGCGGTTACCGGGCAAAAACCATCCTCAGTAAATTGATTTCATGGCAATGGCTTTACACTACTGAGCTTCTGGTTGGTTACGAACTTATCCTTAAAGCCAAAGACGCCTCTCTGAGCACCACCCCTTATTCATCGCTACCTGTAGAAGGCCTTGTCGCTGTCGGCTGGCTTTTAAGTGGCTATTGGAACCTCGATTCGTCGCAGTTTAACCCGGTTGAACAACAAGCGACAACATCTATGCTAACACAGGGAGATCATACATTTGTCACCATCACAATGATGTATGGCTCTGGGAATCACCAACATCCCTATCAACAACAAGACCAGCCATCAGAATCATCCGACCGGCAGGCCCAGGTAGCCACAAGCTATTTCAATAGCCTCTTGTATTCCCTCTTTGATGACGATAACAGAGCCCCTCAACAACACCAACATACTTTGGGCTTAAACTGTTTCATCCATCCCTGTCATGGCGTTTGTCAATTCCGACCATCACCCGACACCAGAGAACCAGCAGAATGGCTTCTGAATTTCGGACAAAGCTTATATCCGCATTTGGCTAATGAACACTGCTTTAGTCGCATAATACAATTTGATTCTGAAAACACTGCACACTCAACAAGTGCAGGGGCAAACTATGCAACTGACCCTGAGCCACTCAGGTATGTTTCGCCAATGTCTGGAAATGAGCCTTCCGGCGCTGAAGAATCTGCGGGCATGAATGGGTCATCCGTTCTTAAGAATCTTTTCGAAGAAGTCGGTACTTCCACTTCGCTTATCAGGACAGGCACATTACAAGCCTTGTCGGATCACAAAAAAAAATACGACCACGAACAAAAAATCTGTATCGTGACCCTATTCGAGGAGGATGGCCAGCAGCGAATATGTGGGAAGCTCTGCAAGAATGCCAATGCGCTATCGTCTCACAAAAGTTCATACCACAGGGGGCAAAGGATCTGTGACGTGGTAGTGATCGGGGAGGATGGCCAGCAGCAGCCTTGCAGGAGAGTTTGCAAGAATAGTCAAGCCCTGAGAGATCATAAAAGAACAGAGCACTCTGAGGAACAAACCTGTGACAGGACAGTGATCATGGAGGAAGGCCGACAACGCACATGTGGGATGACCTTCAAGAATCCTAAAATCTTGTCGTACCACAAAAGAAGAGACCACTCCGGGCCACAGTCCTGTCACATGACCTTGGTCGGTGAGGATGGCCAGAAGCGGCCATGCGGGACAATCTGCAAGAGTGCACAAACCTTGATTGAGCACAAAAGACTAAAACACACTGGTTCAAAAACCTGTGACATAACCGTTATCAGAGAGAATGGTCTGCAGCAGCCATGTGGAACGGTCTGCATTAGTTCTCACGCCCTGTCGATTCACAAAACAAGATACCACTCCGGACCGAAGACCTGTTACACGACCGTGATCAATCAGGATGGCCAGCAGCCATGCATGATAGTCTGCAGGAATAATCAAGCCCTGAGAGATCACAAAAGAAAAGCGCACACTGGGCAACAAATCTGTGACAGGACGGTGATCATGGAGGATGGTCAGCAACGGCCATGCGAAACGGTCTGCAAGAATGCTAAAGCCCTATCGACTCACAAAACCAGATACCATAACGGGCCACAGACCTGTGTTATGGCCGTGGTCGGTCAGGATGGCCAGCAGCAGCCATGCGGGATAGTCTGCAAGAATGGCCAGGCCCTGAGGGATCACAAAAGACAAAAGCACATCGTGCAACAAACCTGTAACCTGTTCAGGGTCGGGGAGGATGGTCAGCAGAGGCCATGCAAGAAGGTCTGCAACGGTGTTCAAGCCCTGTCGGATCACAAAAGAAGACAACACACCGGGCAACAAACCTGTAACCTAACCATGGTCGGGAAGGATGGCCAGCTGTGGACATGTGGAACGGTCTGTAAGAGTGCTAAAAGCCTGTCCGATCACAGAAGAAAAAAACACTCCGGGCAGCGAACATGTGACGAGACCATGGTCGGGGAGGATCGCCAGCAGAGACTATGCGGAAAGGTCTGCAAGAACACTAAAACACTTTATGAACATAAAAAAAAACACCGAAAACGCAAGCCTGTCAATGCAGATCAGGACGATGAACTCAGCCCTCCGGAATTTAAAGTAAATAAATAACTAACGATCTGATCAGACACCATTAATTATGAATTGATCTATCCTTTCTCTTTGTGAACCGAAGGCTGGGATAGAATTATTAAACACCCACTCTATGCGGCACCGCTGTTGCTGCTACTGTCTGTCGTCTGTCAGGCTCAATCGGTGACAAGACATTTTGTTAATGAACCTGAACATAAAACAAGTTCTCCAGACCAGTGCTTTTCTATAAAGCGCGCCCGGCATAGATTGCCAGACCATCCATCAGTCATTGCCAATAAAACCGGCCATAGAGCATCAGATTTACCGCCTGACGACAAGCCAAAGGAACCTGACGCTTATGGGGTAAAAACCGCCCTTGTTAATTCGATTACGTGGCATTGGCTTTACGCCGACCATCTGCTGGTTAGCTTCGAACTGATCCTGATCATCAAAGATGCCTCACTATATTCCGCCACTTATTCATGGCAACCTGTAGAAGTGGTTTTCGTTGTCGCTGCCGTCTGGCTTTTCAAAAGCTATCGAAACTCAGGTTCGCTTCTGCTTAGCCCGGTTGGACAACCTAACCCAATTGAACAACGAGACGCGAACCAGAATTACCCACTTGCCACCATCATTTTGATGTCGGACTCTGCACAAAACCAGCAACAATGCCAGCCATCGGAATCATCGGGCCAGTTCGCCACGAAAGCCACCGCCCGCCCTTCAGGCTCTCTCACTCGCTTCCATAATACTGGGTATAGCGGCGGTAGCGGAGGCCCTGAACAAGACCAACATACTTTAGGTTTAAATTGTTTTTTCTATCCCTGTCATGGCGCTTGTCAATTTCGACCATCATTCGAGAGCGGTGAGCCAACTGAGTGGCCATTGAATTCCGAACAAAGCTCATGCCCTCATTTGGCTAATGGACGCTGCTTCAGCTGCTTAAGTCAATTGGACTCTGAACACACTGAACACCCAATGTATACAGGTGCAGACTTTACAGCTTACCTCGCCGGGTCGTTCAATTATAATGCGCCTACGCCCGATAATGAGCCTCTCAGCACGAATGAATCTGCGGTCACTACCAGGTCACCCACTTTTCAGAGTTTTTTCGAAGAAACCGGAATTTCTAGCAGGCCCACCCAGACAGACACACCACAGGACCCGACAGCACCTGAGAATGCTGTATTTGGAACGATACATTGTCAACAATCCCTATCGGATCACAAAATAAAATACGACATCAGACTACTAGCCTGTAACATGACCGTAGTTGGGAAGGAGGGTCGGCATCAGCCATATGGAATGGTCAGCAAGAATGATCAACCCCTGTCGCTTATCGAAAGAAGAGAGCAAAACGAGCCAAAAACCTGTGACGTGGCCGTGGTCGATGGGGATGGCCAGCGGCGGCTATGCAGAACAATCTGCAGGAGTCTCAAAGCCCTGCCAGATCACAAAAGAAGACAGCATACTGCACGAAAAACGTGTAACGTGATCGTGGCCGGGGAGGATGGTCAAAAGAGGCCATGCGGGAAGATCTGCAACAATACACAAGCCTTGTCGGATCACAAAAGAAGACATCACACCGACCAACGGACCTGTGACGTAACCGTGGTCGGCAAGGATGGCCAGCCGCGGCCATGTGGAACGGTCAGCAAAAGTGCTAAAAGCCTGTTAGATCATAAAAGAAGAAAACACTCCGGGCAGCGAACCTGTAACAAGATTGTGGTCGGAGAGGATAGCCAGCAGAGATTATGCGGGAAGGTCTGCAAGAACCCTCAATCTCTTTCGGATCACAAAAGAATACACCATTCCGGGCAACAAACCTGTGACGTAACCATGGTCGGGGAGAATGGCCAGCAGCGACCATGCGGAAAGATCTGCAAGAACACTAAAACCCTGTATGAACATAAAAAAAGACACCGAAAACGCAAGCCTGTCGATGTTCAACAGTACGATTAACTCAGCCTTCCGGAAAGTTAAGTAAATAAGTAACGACTTGATCAGAGACCACTTCAATCATCAAGTGGTCTATTCTTCCTCTCTGTATAGCAGAACGCAGGGATAGAATTATTAAACGTTCACTCTTTGTAGCACCATCATTACTTCTGCTAATGTTGTTGTCCGTGATCTGCCACGCCCAACCATTAACAGAACGTTATACTGTCGAGCTTGAACGGAAAACATCTGTTCCCAACCCACGCTTTTCTATAAAGTGTGACCGTCGTACATTGCCGGGAAGCACTTCCGATATTTCCGACACCAGCGACTATGCAGGATCAGACTCGCCATCTGACAAAAAACACAACAGATCTGGCGGTTACGGGGTCAAAACGCCCCTCATTGAGTCGGCTTCGTGGCAATTATTTTACGCTACTTTTGTGCTGGTGGGTTACGAACGGATGCTTACCACCAGAAATGCCCCTCTCAGTTCCACCCCTTATTCATGGCTACCTGCAGAAGTGGTTGTAGCTGTCGGTTGGCTTAAAACAAGCTATCCTCTCCTTGATTCACCACTGTTTAACACGATTAAACAATCGATCGTACAACCAGAGACAAGTCAGGATCACTCGTTTACCACCATCACTATGATGTTGGGTAGCGGACAAGACCAACAACAAGACCTGCCATTTGAATCATGGGAATCTCAAGCCACTGCCGACCATACAGGCTTTTTCACTCATCTCACGTATTATGATCATGACCATGGCGACGGTGACGGAGGCCCTGAACAACATCAACATACTTTCGGTTTAAATTGTTATGTCCATCCTTGTTATGGCGTTTGTCAATTCCGACCATTATCTGACAGCGGAGGGTCAGCTGAATTGCCACTGAATTTTGAACAAAGCTCATCTCCTCATTTGTCTGACGGACTTTGCTTTAGCTGCATCAGTCATTCTGATTCTGAAAGTGCTGCGCACCCAATGAGTTCAGGGACAGACTATACAACTGACCCTACCGGGCCGGTCCATGATGATGTGCCAGAGCCCTGGACTTTGCCTTTCCGGACTGATGTATTTGAGGGCATTAATGGGTCAAACACTCTTCAGAGTCTTCTTGAAGAAATCGGAATTTCCATTACGCATACTCAGACAGACACATTACAAACTCCAACAGCACCTGATAATTTCATAACCGGAACGACACATTGCCAGGGAACTCAGTCGGATCGCAGAATAAAATACGACAACAAACAACAAATCTGTGACATAACCGTGATCGGAGAGGATGGCCAGCCGCGGCCATGCGGGAAGGTCAGCAAGAATACTAATGCCCTGTCAAGTCATAAAAGCAAATACCACACTGGGCGAAAAACCTGTCACATGGCACTGATCGGGCAGGATGGTCGTCAGTGGCGATGTGGGAGGGTCTGCAAGAATGCTCAAGCCCTGACGCTTCACAAAAGAAGAGAGCATTCTGGGCAACAAACCTGCAGGCTGACAGTGGTCGGGGAGGATGGCCAGCCGCGGCCATGCGGGACGATCTGCAAGAATGCTGTGGCTATGGCGGCTCACAAAAACAAATGCCACACCGGGCAACAAATCTGCAACGTTATAACGGTCGGGAAGGATGGCCAGCCGCAGCAATGCGGGAAAGTCTGCAGCAATGCTAAAACCCTTTCGGGACACAAAAACAGGAAACATAGCGAGCAAAAAACTTGTGTCGCAACTTTAATCACAAAAGATGGCCAACAACGGCCTTGCGGAAAGGTCTGCAGCAATGTCCAGGCTCTGTCGGTTCATAAAAGAAGATACCACACAGGGCCAAAAAGCTGTGACGTGACCGTATTCGGGCAGGATGACCAGCCGCAGCCATGCGGGACATTCTGCAAGAACCTTCAAGCCTTGAAGGATCACAAAAGAAGACACCACAGCAAGCAACAAATCTGTAACATAACCGTGATCGGGAAGGATGGTCAGCAGCGACGATGCGGGAAGGTCTGCAACAACGCTATAGCCTTTACGGATCATAAAAGAATACATCGAAAACGCACGTCCGCAGATGAGCACCCGGAGTATGACTCCAATCTCAAGAAGTCAGAATATAAGTAATGATCTGATTAGACATCACTCCGATCATGAGCGTCAGCAGTTTGCCGCAAGGCAAACCACTTTGCAGATACTTTTTGCCCAGAGCAACTTTTGGTTTTTAACAAAAAGTTATTGGCAGAAAAATACATTTATTTTCTTGTTCTATCCTTCCTCTCTGTATACAAGAATGCATGGATAGAATTATTGAACACTCTCTCTTTGCTGCAACACTATTGCTGATGTTGTTGTCTGTCGTCTGTCATGCCGAACCCTTGACAGAACGCTTTATTGTCGAGCTTGAAAAAAATGCAGTTTTTCATAACCAGAGCTTTTCTATGAAGAGTGACCAATGTACATTGCTGCGCGACCCATCAAACATTGCCAACACAGACGACTGTGCAGGACCGGACTCGCAGCCTGATGACAAGCCCCGGAAAGCTGGCGGCAATCGGGCAAAATCGACCATTATTGAATCGATTTCGTGGGACTTGCTTTACACCACACATCTGCTCGCTGGTTGCGTAATGATCCTGACCACCAGAGACGCCCCTCTATGTCTCAACCCCTTTTTATGGATACCTCCAGGAGAGGTTACCACTATCGGTTGGCTTTTAAAAAGCCGTTGGAACCCCGATTCACCGTCGTTTAGTTCTGTTGAAAAACCAATTGAACAACAAGAGGTGAGCCAGAGTCACACGTTTGCGACCATTACTATGATGTATGGCTTTGGAGAAGACTCACAACAAAACCAGCCATCAAAATCATCCGTTCAGGAAACCACAACAGTATCCCCCTACCCTGGAGAATCATTCAATCATCTTCGGTATTCTGACTCTGACGGAGGGGACGCAGGCCCTCAACAACATTCTCATACTTTGGGTTTAAATTGTTTCGTCCACCCCTGTCATGGCGTTTGTGATTTACGAGAATCATCTGAGAGCAAAGAGCCAGCTGAATGGTCTATGAATTGCGGACAAAGTTCATGCTCTCATCTGGCCAACGGGCTCTGTTTCAGTTGCATGGGTCATTTTGTTCCTTTAAACAGTACACATTGCCAACAAATCCCGCCTCTAAAAATATGGGATGATATCCCTGCCATTATGAGTCAATACGATTCT
>NZ_JAHHPR010000355.1:0-1228 GCF_024606255.1 Endozoicomonas sp. SESOKO3 | reverse complement strand
CCTTCCATGGTGGAGTCATTGGTATTGGTGGTGGCCAGTACAGCGTATTCGCGGGAGTGGCGGATTTCCCTATCGGCTAAAGAAATTTTGTCAGAGCAGCTAACAAAAGCGTTATTCAGGGTCTTACAGGGGAACAAACCATTGCGACTACAGTCGTAATTATAAATTTTGTAAAAGGATTATTACTATGAACAGCCCTTCAGGCACAGCAAGCCCTTCATCGATTTCCGACCAGAATGTTCAGACGGGATCTGCGATGTTCAGCGTCAGCAGGCATCCGCCGGGAAGCACTACGACAATGTATTCAATGCGGCGATGCTATGAACATAAATATGCATTTCGCACTATTTGGCTAGACTTGGGCATTCCAGAGGCGCCTGACCCCCCTTTACAGTCCCATCTACTGAAAGGTGCTAAACGTCTGGAATCCCGGACGGTGGAAGTCTCTTCTTCCCGGCAAGCATCAACCGATTCACGAAAGCATACCGAAGCCAGCGAGGCTGAAATCCAGGCTGAGCTGGAGAGAATGCATGAACGTATTCAGGAGGATCACCAGCGTTATAGCGAGCTCTATAAACTGTTCATGAAAGCCAGGGATATTGCCAGACAGGCTGAACATGAATTGGATGTCGATGTTAATTTCTTAATGGAAGCGTCTCTATGTGAGCGGATGGATCAGCAGCAATTAGGGGTAATGGCTGATGAGCTGCATGAGAAAACCACAATGCTTGAGGCCAAAGATTGGGAGATTCGTGAACTGGAAAGAAAAATCCGGACGCTCACACAACGGGCTGACACGCTGCAGACTGATTTATCTGAAGCTCAGCAACAAATAGATCAGCTTAATAATGCCATATTCGAACACCGCGAAGAAAAATCTGCGCTACTCAGACAGACTGAGCAACTGACGAATAAGCTACGTGAGAAAACCACAATACTTGAAGCAAAAGAAGAGCAAATGTCGGTAACGGAATCTCAAAACGTTAATATGCTTAGAAGGCTAAACGATATGCATCAGAAGCTGACGGCCAGGGGGGCAGACGTGGTACCCAAAGATATGCTCTCTCAGCTTCAGAATGATCTGCGACAGACCCGGTCTCTTTTGCAGGCAAAAGAGGATGAGGCGAGCTCTCGAGTCGCTCAATCGAGACAGTGGGCTACCGACAGGGCGGTTATGGAAAGAGAGATTGAAACCCTTAGGGCTGAGCTGAGAGCACTCTCAATGGGC
>NZ_JAHHPR010000354.1:0-1094 GCF_024606255.1 Endozoicomonas sp. SESOKO3 | reverse complement strand
TTCAGAGGGTTCTTCGTAAGTGCTCAAAAGTCGAAGAAGCAGAATTGCAGGGCGATGCAAAAGAGGAAATACCGCAACAGAAAGCAAGAACAATGGTTGATCTTTTTTTAACTGTTTTTTTTGCTGGATAGAATAACGTTGTCTGTATCATCCGGTCAGCGGTGGCTATGCAGTACTCTGTCTACGTGAATATCAGAGTCCTGATGGTTCACTCAGATTCACCGCCTGATAAAGCCAATTTCAGGCGCAGACCCCTGGGAACTTTTTTAAATCAACACGGTCAAAATAAATTACACGGTCGAAATAAATTAATAGTTGTAAGTACGGTGGTAGCAATGGATTGCCTAAAGAAAATAAGTTTTATTTTTTGTTTAAGTTCTATGATAATTGCTCAGTGTATTGCCGATTGTATTAATAGTTACGGTGAAAAATCTTATAGAGAAAGGGAAACTTTAATCACAGACGTAGCAGGTTTTTTTCAAGAAATAGACAAAGATAAAAATAATTATGTATCATAAAAGAGTATGCTGTAGCAGTGATGGTTAGGTAAGTTTCTATAAGGTGGTATCAAATTTTTATAACAATAATTAATTGGTAATATTGGTAAATCCAATTTAGTTAGACATAGAAACTTGTAATGTGAACTAATTAAACTAGCTGCTGATATCTTTTTATAATAAGTAAGTTCATATAATTTTTTTCTAATTTCATTGGACGTGCTCATATAAATCCGCCAATACCCTGTCGGATTTCCGGTTAAAATTGATATTGCTTTCTTGGCGGTTATTTCATTAAGTAAATAATCGATCTCATAATTTCTTCGTGATAATTTTCCTTGAGGATTTTTCAAAACAGCATGATAAATGTTGTCTTTCAGATATGAGATAGATTTAGAAAAATACTTACTGATAGTAGATGATTCGTCACTTATTAGCTTAAGAATCGTGATTTCTAATATTAATGGCCAGAAACCTCTGTAAGGAGCAATGGCTCCTTTGTATAAGATTTCAATACTAGGAGCTACTTTTATATTTCTATGTGAAGGTAAATTTACGTTAAAACTCCCATCTTCATTCTGACTTAACATATTATAT
>NZ_JAHHPR010000353.1:0-2054 GCF_024606255.1 Endozoicomonas sp. SESOKO3 | reverse complement strand
TTCTTTTTGTTATCTTATTACGCAATATATAAATAAAGGGTCCACCAAATCGGATTGGTTGTATTGTATTTCCTTCATGTGTTCTCTTAGAACCAGCGTGTGTTAAAGCTGCGCCCGTTAAGGTGTTCGTCAGCTTGTACATCATGACTTGAGTCGTCATTTACTGGTATTGCCGATTGGGAAAGCGATGTATCATGTTGAGAGGGGAGATCCTTATCTCTCATATTACACGACGGTATCGGGCAGAATGTGAAGTCTTCTGAATCGTAACTAAAGCCGCATTTGTCACAAGTTACAGCCAGAAGTTCTGAGGGTTGCAACAGTAAATAGAGCAACACCAGAACGATTCTGTACTGGCAGATTGAATCGGAAGGCTCACTCAGTAAAACCACGTTTGCACCTTATCGTTTTGACTTTAGAGTTTTTGTCGGAATAAGCGCCTTGTTTCCTGAATCAGCTTTTCTATCGGGACGCTCCACTGAATGTGGAAATCGGAATTCAATATAGAATAGTTTCTTTGTTATTTTCCATCGATTGCGGTGAGGGGGGCAAGAGGCTACCCCATGGCAATTAGTCGGCTTCCGGTTCTGGACTGCTTGCTTCTGAGTCCAGATGATCAATTGACTGCCCAATGAAGATGATTCTTTTTGTTATTTTATTACGAAATATATAAACAAAGGGTCGATCAAATCGGATTGATTGTATTGTTTCTCCATCATGTGCTCTCTTGGAACCAGCGCCTGATAAAGAGGCCCCCCGGGCTACTTGTTCACTGAACACATTTATAGGAGCAGGTAGAACTGGCACAGCTCCTGAACTCAGATCGTTGGTAACAACAGCAATGGCCAGTGAACCTGATTGACTTAGAGCTTCGCTCAAGTCAGTGTTTTTATCAACGTTAGAGTGTGGAAGTTCGGGCGTCATCGTTGAGCTGGAAGGAAAAGATTCTTTGGCGTCTAATGACGAAAATAATGTGCTTATTACTTCTGACCTTAACTCATTAGGCAATAACCTTGTCTGGGGTAAAATTAAAATTATTTCATCGTTCTCCAGGTAGGGAAAGGTAAATGCTTCCCAATCATCGTGATTGGCGTATTGGGAAGGATTAATTTTTCCTCCCGTAATTCTGTCTAAAGCGGCTAGTTGGCCATCGGGTAAGGTAAATAACGCTGCATCTTGGGTACCGAAAGCCCTTTTCCACATAGCTATAATGTAAAAACAACTATAGAATTCTATGATCGCAGATAAACGGCAATTGTCGTGCATGCAGTGATGTTGAATGATACCATGCATTGAACGGCCAAAATTTGTGTTGAGCACTTGAGCCAAGCTTTCTAAAGGTCCAAGATTGGTGAAGTCGACATTACCAGGAGCATTGTCGGCTATGTGTTTAAGTCTCTCTTTATAAATCGCCAGAGACCGAGCTTCACTGGCTGAGGGCATGCTAGATGCTGCTCCATCGGTTGGATCAGAATACTCATCTTCCCTTTGAAGTTGATCCAATTGCTTGTTCGCACCGTCAGCACCTGCCTGTAACAGTAGCAGTGCCACTGTCTGAAAAAGACTATCAGGGGAAATGACAAAATCTTCATGAGGAAGATTGAGTGCTGTATGGACAAATTGATCGATGGCAAACTCCTGATTTTTCAGCGATTCATCAGCTTGTACATCAGGAGTTGAGACTGGATTGACTGGTGTTGCCGATTGGGATGGCACGGTGTCATGTTGATGGGGGTGATCTTCTTGATAACACGCCAACGACGGGCAGAATGTGTCGTCTTCCTGATCGTAATTAAAGCCGCATTTGTCACAAGTTACAGCCGGAAGTTGTGAGGGTTGCAATAGTAAATAGAGCAACACCAGAACGACCCTGTAGTGGCAGATTGAATCGAGAGACTTACTGAGTAAAATCACGTTTGTACCTTATTCTCTTCACTTTAGAGTTTTCATCTGAATAACCTCCTTGTTTACTGGGCTGTTGTCTTGCTTGGGCGATCAACGGAATATGAAATCCGCAGTTCAATACAGAGTAGCTTCTTAGTTATTTTCCATCC
>NZ_JAHHPR010000352.1:0-3472 GCF_024606255.1 Endozoicomonas sp. SESOKO3 | reverse complement strand
TAGACCAATTTATTGCAACCGTAGTAGGACAGCCTTAAGTCCGACAGGCTGCTAGAACCGTCATCATTCATCGAACCTGTCTGAGGAGCAAAAGTGCTGTCATAAGGAAGTCGGTAATGCTGCTTTATCATCCAGATTACCGACTGATGATAGGTTTTACGACACCTGCAACGGGCGGGATATTAATAACGAAAACTACAGTCTACCAGGATCGAGTAGAGCTGGATCTTTCGAGAAGTCTTTATTTCCCAATAGATTACGCCCTCCTCTCAATCCACTAAAACATTTTGGTACCACATCGACTACTGCAGGAATACCCAAACCCAGAATAGTCGCTAACACCTGACTGGTACGCCTTATCCAAGCCTGCCTGATTCGTTTTGAAAGATGGAACCAAATTTGAGTAAAAGTCTGATCTCCGAGAAGCAGGGCCGCACCTACGCCCATTTTTTCCAATGTGGTTAAATTTTCTAATGCTCCTAAACCCTTTAATTCTGCAGTGACAGTATTATTCATAACCAGCCCCTCCGGATGACCTACATCATAAATAAGTTCGGGTGGAGTGTAGGCTGCCTGAGTTGTAGAGGGAGAGACTGTGGATGAAGCGGATGTTGGCATAGTGCAATGACAGGCAACATCAAAACCTGCCGAAGACCATGCGCTCACTGGCGCAAATCCTGCTCGATAACGCTTCTCTGAATCAGACGAGCAGGGATGCTGATCGGGATATTTAAAAGGTATCCAACCCCAGGCCTGTTCTCTTTCTTTTAATCCAAACGCTCCATTTATCATTTTGATATCAGAACAGTAGGTACTGTCATAGACGCGACCCATAAAGTGATCAGGATCCGATAGACGAGCTGTATCAATGGACAGATCATTGCCGTGCTGATCAACGACGCTGTTACAGGTAGAATCAACAAAGCTCAGAACGTTTTCTCTGGACGATAAGCTAATAGAGAACAACACACCACTGTTTCGTGACGATCCGGGCGTAAGAGTATCCATTTCTGAGGATACCGATATGACTGTTTTAGTGTTTTTCATCGTCAACTGCACTTGCCCTGTTTTCTGATCACATTCAACATTCATTGCAGCCGGTTGAGCATACCTTGATCCCTGCACGCCCTGTAAAAGAGCAAATTCAGAGTGCATAAATCGATAGACGAAATGTTCCTCTGGTCCTATCCCGTCAGCATCGTCAGTGCAACCCAGATTTACCGGCTTAATCCTCCTGTTACTATTCGCTGGATCAAGTACCACCCTAATGTTGTCTGCAACAAAGAGACCAGCTCCCTTCAGATCCAGAATACCTGCCAGTGTGTGATATTTTCTGGTCGGGGTTGCCCCAGCGTTCCCTGTAGTAACTGTTGCTGTTGAACGGCCTGCCTTTATGGGATTTCTGGAATTGATTTCGATATTCGCCAGATAATAAACAGAATCATTACGGGTTGCCGACATCACGTATTGATTCCCTGCGCTTCCCCGAATCACAAATTCAGGCAGAATATCCGTTCCGTTTCCCACAAAAGCCGAATTATCCGGTAACTGAAAACTGTTGACCCTTCCGGAGCTGCCGGTGACGGGCTCCGACAATTGCAATTCATAAACAGCTCGCTGCCCCTTTTCGGATGAACGCTCTGCATCAAAGATAAACAAGGTTGGGTGGAAGGTTCGAAGAACCTCATAATCCAGTCTTGATGTTATACCCGATATTTTTCTTATCTTGACCGTTTCTGGAATCGGAGAAGCACTTGGGGAAGGTCTTGTCGAAGATACCTGATTGTTCTTTTTCCTGATTAAATCCTTAAGAACCGATAAATGGTGACTGCAAACATCTCTGTCGACTCTGCTGGTAAACTCAGAGCAACCCGAAACCTCTGTATACCTGTAACTACCCGTTGACCCACCTTTGGTGAAAGCATGACTGGGGAAGGCATAAACTACCGACAAAAGAGCACCTGCTAACCCGGATCTGGAAATAATCATAACTGCACTCTGTCCAGTTTTTAACGCTCAAACAGAAGCATCCTTACTATAACAATCCTTTTTAAAGTCGTTATTTATCCTAGACCGGATATTTCATAAATAAAGGTAAAGCCTTCTCCAATAAAAAACGAACCTCTTGACGTCTGTTTTTTCCAGCATCAAGTAAACCCCACAGACTTGGATTTCTCATCCACGCTTATGGAACAAAAAAGCGGATGGCTGCCCTGCGGGTTCCTGTCTTGTATCACTGCCCGCAGCCCAGCCAAGCAGGCGATGCTTCACAACGGGTTTGGTAATGCTGCTTTATAATCCATATTACCGACTTAAGGGTTTTACCTTCCCGGGGACAGGCTATGAACAATAACAAACTACGGTTGATCTTTGCTTAGCAATAGAAACTCCTGTACAAGTGGTCTCATCCCCACGGAACAGGGTGATGCCGACTGGAATAACGGAAGGCCGAAACCTAACACAGCCGCTGACACCTGACTGATATATTTTGTCCTGGCTTGCGTGATGTAGTTTGAATAAAAGTACCAGACTTGGGTAATGACTTGATCCAATAAAAAAAAGCCAACGCATGCGCCCAAAACAGTTCTCTGCTCTTCAGTTAATCCTTCCGTCCTATCACTGTTTATGGCCAGAGCGCTTTTGTTACCTACCACTCTGGCAGATATGTGTGAAGCATTAGTTATCTGTGAAACATTAGATAGCTGAGTTGTATCTGGAGAGAATGTGGTTGAAACGGATGTTGGCATAGTGCCATTACACGCAACTTCGAAACCTGCCGTAGACCATGCGCTCACTGAAGCAAAGCCTGTTCGATAAGTCTTCTCCAATGAAGATGCACAGCCAAGTTCACCGGTATTATCACCTAATATCCAACCCCATGCCTGCTCTCTGTCTTTTAATCCAAATGCTCCCTGAACCATATTAACATCAGTACAATAACTGCCGCGGATGTCACCCATATAGTGATCAGGATCTAACGGGGTAGCTGAGTCAATCGATAGATCATTCCCAAACTGATCAACGACACTGTTACAGGTAGAATCGACAAAGCGCAGGACGTCTTCCCTGAGCCAGAGTCTCATAGAAAACAACACACCACTGCTTAAATGTAATCCGGATGCTGAAGGGTCAGTTTCAGTGAGTACAGATACGACGGTTTTAGTATTTCTCATAGTCAACTGCACTTGTCCTTTAGCCTGATGACATACAACATTCAATGCAGCGTTTTCAGAGCCTGGTAATCTGTGTGCGCCTTTTTGGAGATTAAATTCAGAGTGGGTGAATCGATAGACGAAGTACTCCTCTGCTCCTCTCTCATGATCAAAATTTGTACACCCCAGTTGTACCGGTTGGACCTTCCTCTCACTGTCTGCCGGATCAAGTACCACCTTGATATAGTCTGCAACAACAATACCCGCTCCTTTAGAGGTGAACTCGGTGCCACCCAGAACGTAGCGTGTAGTGGTTTCTA
>NZ_JAHHPR010000351.1:0-1255 GCF_024606255.1 Endozoicomonas sp. SESOKO3 | reverse complement strand
TCAAGCTGATGACCACGGAAGATTATTTGCACGCCATTATTTACCACAGTGATGGGCGACTGTCCGTGTTTACTTATCAAGATCAGGTCAATATCTATCGTTTTGACACCACCATTCAACCTGCAGCAGCAAAGTCTATGCGCCCTGTTTTTGTTGGTGATAAAGTCTATCTGGCTGTTGAAAATGCTTATGTTGAGGGAGGTAGCCGGCAGGTACAGATGCAAGCAATTTCACTGGGTCTTGAAAACTATAACTATCAAAAATCCGCTGTCGCTTTATCCTCTGCGGGATCATCTTCGGCCATTCAAGGTGGGGGAATTAGGCTTATTAGAACGGGCACTGTGTTGGCTGTATCGGTTGCAGTTATCGTGGCCATTAAGAAGTTTTAAAGACAACCACTTGAAACAAAAATGGAAACTTCTGAGTTGCCCCCTGCTCAAAATTAAGTTTTTAATGGCTATCTGCATGATGATTCATTGTGGTCTATACATACGAATGCTGAATACGAGTACGAATATTTATTCTATCTGTGGTTGTGCCTCAATGAACAAAAACGTGATAAAAAATCAAAATCGGCAAAGCTTGGTTATCAGCAAAAAGCCACTAGCATTATTACTGTCACTTGTCGTTTTTTTTCCAAGCTGGAACAATTGCGCCGACACTATTGAGCTGGACAATAATAATTTCAATCAATATCTGAATGCCGAGCACCCGGTCAAAGGTCGCTATCGGTTAATCGGTGATATTGACCTGAGCCGATTCATTCCCTGGAAACCCGTAGGCAATACCTCTAATCCGTTTTCTCTCATCCTGTATGGCAACGGCCATGTTATTTCCAACCTTGAGGTTGCAACGTTAGCAAATAACACTGCCTCAGGATTGTTCGGGTCATTGCAAAACAGCACCATCAGGCAGATCCTGCTAAAACAACCAAAAGTGACCAGCACCGGAAATATGAGCCCAACGGGTGCACTGGTGGGAGAGTTGAAAGGCAGCAGGATTGAAGAGGTGGTCAATTATGCCGGTACCATCAAAACGTCAGGGTTTCGCAGTCATGCCGGAGGTTTAGCGGGCAGTGTTTCTGATAGCGTCATACGCGATAGTGTCAACACCGGCACCGTTCTTACAACCGGTCCTGCCAGCACAGGTGGCATTGCTGGATTTGCAAGTCGGGCATCGTCCCTGTCAAATGCCCTGAATACCGTCCAAATTGTTGATCCAGTTCAGAACCTTTATAGCGTGCCAGAATAACTCC
>NZ_JAHHPR010000350.1:0-1395 GCF_024606255.1 Endozoicomonas sp. SESOKO3 | reverse complement strand
ACACTTTTATGTAGGTGTCCTTGACTCCATCCTTGAATCCCTTGCTGTTTGTTGATAATAATCTGGGACATCCACATTTGTAGGTGGTTTCATATAAAAAAGGGACATCCATAAAATCAGTAATAAATGGGAAGAACTGTCAGAAATGTAAAATAAATAGGACACCCACACTTTTAAAAAAGGGACATCCATAATTTAAGAAAAATAAATAGGACACCCATCTGGATTAATAGAATAAGTGCAATCGACTGATATTTCAGATGTGAGCCAGCTGCTGGTACATTCTGTAGCTCTCACACTCAGAAATGGAAGTCAGGAATGAATACACAAACCAGACGATACAAACAGCTGTCTCAGGGACAACGATACCAGATTGAAGCACTTCTTGGGACAGGTCTTACACAGAAATACATTGCTGAGAGAGTTGCCATCAGTGCAAGCGCCTTATCCCGAGAGCTTCAACGCAACACTGATGACAACGGATACTGTGCTGAAGCTGCTCACAGTAAAGCTATTCAACGTAGGAAGTCAGCCAGAAAACATAACAAAGCCGATGAACGACAAATGCCTATTATAAAAAAAGGCCTGCTTCTTGGCTGGTCTCCTGAGAACATCAGCTACAGGATGAAAGTCGAGGTGCCTGAAATCACCTTAAGCCACACTACTATCTACGCTCGTATTGCTGATGACAGGTCCAGCGGAGGCTCTCTGTACAAAAAGCTACCCCGCTTTGGAAAAAGACGCTGCAAGGGCGGTAAACGCAAGGCTGGACGCTCACTGATACCTAATCGTGTTGATATATCTGATCGTCCTGAAGTGGTAGAACTTCGTTCTCGCCTGGGAGACTGGGAGGGTGACACCGTATTTGGACAGGATGCTTATCTGGTGACTCTGGTTGACCGGAAAAGTCGCTTTACACTCATTGATAAAGTGGACAACAAACAAGCTGAAACGGTGGCAGATAGCATGATTAAATTGCTTGGACGAGTATCATCCGTCTGCACGATCACATTGGATAACGGAGGCGAGTTTGCCGCTCATGAAAAGGTAGCTGAAGCAGTAAGTGCTGATGTATTTTTTGCCAAGCCTTATGCCAGTTACCAGAGAGGAACGAACGAAAATACCAATGGTATTATTCGGCGAACCTATCCCAAAAAAATGGCTCTGGGACATCTTACAAGGGAGGACATTCGAACTATGGAGATATTGATTAATACCACGCCTCGAAAGGTTTTAGGTGGGCGAACACCGCTTGAAGTCTACACAGGGGAGTCGTTTGCACTTATTGCTTGAATCCAGCCACACTTATATGTAGGTAATAATCTGGGAAAAAGAGTAAAAAAAATAATCTGGGACACCCACACTTTTATGTAGGTGTCCTTGACTCCATCCTTG
>NZ_JAHHPR010000349.1:0-1310 GCF_024606255.1 Endozoicomonas sp. SESOKO3 | reverse complement strand
GGACGTTTGGGAGCAATTTAAAGAGTCACCGACACTGTCTACTTTTGAGCACTTACAAGAGCTTTCAGAAGACCTGAACAGTCAGGAAGACTGGCGGCAAAAAGCCATAGACTGGATGAAAGAGCGGGTTGTCAGCACTCAGGGTTATCACCACCACCGTGTGTTAAACACACTGATGATGGCTTTTCTTGCTGGATCGGATCTGGAGTCAGCCTGGCAACTGGTCACAGATGCAGATCCGGATGCTACATTGCTCTACGAGCTGAGAAAACATTTTCGGCAAGATGGAGAACGTTCTCGTTTTCTCTATGAGAAGCTCGTTAAGGATTGTGTTCAGAAAAGAACGAGTAAAAGTTATCAAGAGGCGGTTGAACTATTGGTTGAATGCCAGCAGATATTGGCAGGACTGAATCAGCCGCAGGCATTTAGTCGGTGGCTTGATGAGCTGCGTGAAGAATACAGGACTAAAAGGAATTTTATGCGTTTTCTCAATGAGGCGTTTCCCGGACTTTAAACTCAGGAAACGCTTACCGGCCAGCTTTCAAAGGCTGGCTCTTCATAAGGGTGTGCCGATCTCAACGCGGCAATGGCTGCTTTCAGGTACTGCTCCTCACAGATCATTTCAACCTTGAATTCCTCAACGATTTCCACCATATCCTGCCTGCCAATGAAAGGGGCGCTGCCATTCAGCCGTCTGGACTGACCCTGGCCAGCTGTTTGCCAACAACAGCTGTCGTAGTTTTCGTAACGCCCGGCACCAGTCGCAAAGACGGCAGTTTTCACCGATTCAAGATGACTTTCAGGAACAAAAAAGCACAGCTTATGCAGGGTCATGTCATTGTCCAGCAAAATGATTGAAAACCGGATTGGCATACATCTTTAGGAACCAGGGTTGATGAGCCTTTGGGCACAGAGCCAAACGGTCATCGAAATCTCTGACTTTACTATCAAGCGACTCATCCGGGCAAAATTTTTCAAATAGGGCTTTTAAAGAACACTCTGTCACATGGGGATAGGCACTGCGGAGTCGATCAAAGGCAATCAGATTGGAAGCAAACAGGTAATAGTTCTGATGAACCTGACGATCCACTTCTTCAACAACCTGGTTGGCGTTTTCATACTTTTCCTTCAGCGGTGTGCCAAAAGCTACATGGACACCGCCTTTGAAACCATTAATGCCAGTCACGATGCTTTGAAGGTCTTCACCTTCGAACTTTTCATAATTGCCCTGGGCTTCAGTCGCGAAGAGTTCCCTGGCTTTGGCCAGATCGCAGGGGTCGTATTCGTAAGCAATTGATACGGGTACCAGG
>NZ_JAHHPR010000348.1:0-1598 GCF_024606255.1 Endozoicomonas sp. SESOKO3 | reverse complement strand
GCTTTTTGTCGTTATTTCGGGATTCCTTGTCGGAAAATAAGTAGCCTCATCCACGGCTTTGCTGAATATTCCGTGGATGAAGGCCAAACCTGGAAGTCAGTGGATTTGGGCGGGGCACCTGTCGAGAGGACAAAAATCCTGTCTGACTTCCAGCCCAACAAGAAAGTCAGTAGTTTCAGCACTGCATCAGAGAAGATTCATGATCTCATGAAAGGGGTTGGTTTAGCGCAACAGCAAACTCTGGCTGAAGCCTGCGGCATAAGCTTTGAGAAACTGGACAAAGCCCATGTGACAAAGAGTGCATTAACAAAAACCAATCTAAGTGCTTTAGAAATAGTAAAGAACCTTTGGGAGAAAAAAGATTTAACCAGTTTTTCCATGGGCGTCTCAGTATTGGTGTCGCAGGAGACAAAATCATTGGGCTTCTACGAACGGAAGTTGATTGGTGAAATGGCTTTTGACAATTTGAGTCAATATAGCCCAATGTCAGAGGCAGTAAGTGCAATACTGCCCGACAATGATGGCTGTAAGATCGCTGAGCTACTCAAGTCACTTCATTCAAAAATGGTTGTTCAGGCCGGAGCATGCTCCAAAGAATGGTCGAATTCTATAGTGGATATACTGAGCAACAGCGACTTAGCCAACCCTTCGGTTATTCACTTTGCCCGTGAAGCCCTGTTATCGGGTTGGCTGGACCCACTGCCAAACGATAAAAGCGATATTAAGAAGGTCCATCTATATCACGAACTATTGGTGCTTCTGGAAGGTGTCGATGAACTGAAAGTTATAGCCGCACATAGCCTGAAAAAGTGGTACCGGGAATTATGGTCAAGGGAAAAAAATAGTCAGGTATGGCGGTTGGACTATAAAAGCTTCCGGGAAAAAGAAGGTAATGCCTTTTTCATCACTCATTGTCATGATGGGTTTTCGCGATCCCTTGAAGAAAAAATAACCCACTCATCGTTACGGGCCGCCTGGACAGACGTACCCGAGGGAATTCCGAATGTAGAACGAATGCTACTGCACCATCCTGCATTTCAACAATTAAACTCGGGTAAAGCGAACCACCGCCCGGTGATTATCCTGGAGTATAAATTTGCCAGACCAGTGCTTGATGAAAAAGTCGAAGCCCTGATTCAACGAAAAGCTGAAAAGAGCCCGGAACTGAAGCTGATACTGGAAAAACTCAATCAACTTCAGGTGGCGGAAGCACGATACCAGCATGAAATGAAGGCATTGGAAAGTCTCAGCGCTAGCGATGTGGATGATATGGACTATATAGAACGGGTGCGACTGTCAAAAGATCAGCGATGTAAAGCTCAAAATGAAGAATATCAGAAAAAAAAGACCGATATCGAACTACGTTATGACCTCATTCTCGAACCCCTTTGGTTGTCATCGGAGGAAAAAGAACTTCTGGATGATTTAAAACACAAATGCAGACAAGCGATTGAGCAAGCCCTCAGTCACTACCTGTATGGAGTGACACACTCGAAAGGCGGTAGCTTAACCTATTGTTGGGTCCGTGCTTTCTTCACGTCTAACAGGCGTGACAGCTATGGCGCTCATGATCCATCTTCACCAGAAGAGTTGTATGC
>NZ_JAHHPR010000347.1:0-1159 GCF_024606255.1 Endozoicomonas sp. SESOKO3 | reverse complement strand
GTGATGATCTAGGATATTCGCACGCACTTCTTGGTATTTTTGATCCCCTCGCAGATGTCGCTTCTAATGCTGTATCGCGACTTAATGAAAATGACGTTGAGTCTTATCGACAACTTCTACAACCTACTGTCCCGTTAGCGCGTCATATTTTTCGTGCACCGACACAATACTATAAAACAGGGGTCGTATTTTTAGCCTGGCTAAACGGCTTTCAAGAGCATTTTGTAATGTTGAAAGGGGCACAGTCAGATCGAAACTTGTATGATTTTTCACAAACATTTCAGCTCGCTGACCAGGCAAATATTTTAGTAGATCCAGAAAGAGCATGTTTCAAAATGAAACAATTACTTGCGATGTACGGGCTTTAGTAATGCGCGCATTCGAAAATGATACAACAGCTTTAGCTCTTAATACTGCCACCCTTGGTCACAATTTACCTGGCTGTGGAGTTGGGTGGGATTCAAAAAGGGTCATAGACGCTTGTGCTGAACGGGGATTTGGAGCGATTACGTTTTGGACGCAGGAGCTTTCTGAGAATGCGTATGAAATTGGTAATTACACCAAATCTGCAGGTCTAGAAATCTCTGGTCTTTGCAGAACACCTTACCTTACTGGTTCTCAAGCGGGTTCAGATAGCGAAGTCAGAAAGACTATCGATATCGCTGCAGAATTAGGTGCAGATGTTTTAACGATTGTAACTGGCGGTACAAATCCTGATTCAAAAGGAGTTTTGGAAACTCAGAAAATTCTAGCCGATCGACTTAATAATTTTTCAGAATATGCAAAGGAAAACGATGTAAGCTTGGCACTAGAGCCTTTAAATCCGATGTTTGGTGGAAACCGGACAGTTTTGATGACTGCACAGGATGCAGTAAACGTTTGTGAAATTGTTGGAGCTGAAAATTTGGGTCTTGCGATTGATGTTTATCACGTATGGTGGGACACAACATTGGAACAAACGCTGAATAGTACTGCTGTCCCGATTTTTGGTTACCATATATGTGATTGGCTTGAAGATACCAGTGATATGCTGCTTGATAGAGGTATGATGGGTGATGGGGTTGCGGATCTGCGCGAGATCCGTCGGATTGTCGAGGGAGCTGGATACACAGGTTATTGTGAAGTTGAAATTTTCTCGTCAGAACATTGGTGGTTTTTC
>NZ_JAHHPR010000346.1:0-24172 GCF_024606255.1 Endozoicomonas sp. SESOKO3 | reverse complement strand
AAAGGTTACTAATAGTTTAGGACGTAATTCCCACATATGTTTCAAATCATCAATTGTTAACCGTTTTGAGTCGCTGAGTCAGAGTAATTCACTCCCCCTCCCCCCTCCCATTTTTAACAACAGTTAATAGTAGAGGGTTAGGCTGCTAATAGTGGAGACTTCATGTATCGAGCAAATTTATCATGAGTAACAGTTGGTTGTACGTGGATATCTCCACCTACTCCATTATTTTATGAACTTAGCTTTTAGGGTATTAAACAATCGTTAGTTTGCAGATTATTACTAACAAAGTGCCAGGAGCACTTAATAAAAAATTCAGAGAACCGCACTTGCGGCGTACCTGAGACAAGTCTATACCATGCTTAGTCAAACTTTGCGAGTTGCATGACGATCAGAACTCGTGCAGATATAATGTGTGAATTTCCACAACAATGCTTGGGATGAGTGCATGACAACGGCAAAAGATACAGTTTGGGGAATGACCCCTGATCGTGGGATGGCCAGACAACTTGCCGTTCGTGATCTTCCTTCTTTGGTGCATGATGCCGTAAACCTTGAAGGTGTTGCGATGACTCTACCGGAAATTCAAACATTATTAGATGGAATTACTGTTGGGGGTTATAAGATAAGTGATCAGAATATGGCTTTAAATCAGGCAGAGGCCTGGAAATATCTGTTTGCCCTGGTTTCTGAAGGTAAGTTCTATTTTTCCAAAGGTGTTGCTTTGGCAGTTCACAACATTGCAGGCAAAGAAGAAGCACTGATGTGGGGGGCTTTTAGAACGGGTAACGTAACGATTAGTGGATCAGAATATGAACCTCCCTCATCCAAAGAGCTTGATAATGTCTGGGCTGAGATTGAGTCAGAAATTGCTGGTTATTATGATGTTTATGATATGGCAATAACGGCTTTTCTGAGAATGGCAAGAGCACAGTTCTTCTGGGATGTGAATAAGCGCATGGGGCGATTCATGATGAATGGTATTTTGCTTTCACATGGGTTTCCTATTATCAATGTTCCAGCAAAACGTCAGAAAGAGTTTAACCAGTTGATGCTTGACTTCTATACAGCAGCAGACACAGCTGAGATGAATAAATTTCTGAGATCGTGTCTCAACGAGAAAATCATTGATAATTTTAGATCCGCCTCATTAAGTGGCTGACGGAAAATGCTAGCGGACATCATTAGCGTCGCGAGTTTTAACGTAAAATGCTCAGGTAAGAGATTTTTTATGTTTTCAATGTGTCAAAAAAAGTAAGAAAGCGAAGATAAATTACTTCGCTTTCCAAAGCGGTATTGTTTAACTTTTGATCTCGTAGCAGGGCACATAGTGACTGCCTGGCAGCTTCATTCTGAATTGCTCTACAAAAGACTGAAGCAGGCTATCGACCTGTTTCATAAGCTCAGGCTCTCCCTTTAACTGATACGGGCCTTTTGCTCTGATCTGGCAAACGCCTTCTTCTTTTATATTGCCTGCCACAATACCTGACATGGCGCGACGAAGGTTAGCCGCCAGAAAGTGGGGAGGTAGTTCGGTATTCAGCTCGAGGTTTGCCATGTTTTCATGGGTTGGGTCAAAGGGCGTTTGAAAGTCCTCGTCAATCTTAAGCAACCAGTTGAAGTAGTAGGCGTCTCCATGCTTCCTGCGGTAGCGGGTAACTTGCTCCAGTCCACTTCTCATAACCCGACTAACTTCCAGAGGGTCATCGATAATGATCTGGTAGCGTGATTGGGCTTCCTTCCCTAAAGTTTTGCCGATAAATATATCAATTTTTTCAAAATATTCTCTGGCAGCTTCCGGTCCAGTGAAAACCAGTGGGAAAGGAATATCCCTGTTGGCAGGGTTGAGTAGAATGCCAAGAATGTACAGAATTTCCTCACAGGTTCCCGGCCCGCCCGGAAAAACGGTGATGCCATGACCTAGACGAACAAAGGCCTCCAGACGCTTTTCAATATCCGGCAGGATAATCAGCTCGTTGACAATAGGGTTGGGTGATTCAGCCGCGATAATGCCCGGTTCAGTTAAGCCAATGAATCGACCACGGGATATTCGCTGCTTGGCATGACCGATATAAGCCCCTTTCATGGGGCCCTTCATAGCACCGGGACCACAACCAGTGCAGATATTCATGCCCCGAAGGCCCAGTTGGTAGCCCACTTTCTTGGTGTATTCATATTCATGTCGGGCTATGGAGTGACCGCCCCAACACACCACAATACTGGGAACCTGCTTGGTAATAAAAGCATCGGCATGTCTGAGAATCTGGAAAACCAGATGAGTGATATCAGTGGAGCTGTCTGCAGTGAAACGTGGGTTCTCTGTAATGTGAGACGACACATAGAGAATATCTCTCAGGACGGAGAAGAGGTTTTCCCGGACACCGCGAATCAGTTTTCCAGCGACAAAGGCATCGGCGGGAGCGTTAATCAATTCCAGCTTTAATCCGCGGTGTTCCTGAACAATACGAATGTCAAAGTCCTGGAATTGCTCCATGATTTCTTCGGTGTTATCACCTTCCTGTTCACAGTTGAGTATGGCCAGGGCGCATTGCCGGAACAAACGATGTAACCCTTTCTGACTGGTGTCCTGAAGGCTGCTGACCTCAAGGTTTGAGAGAACACGCATGGAGCCTACAGGGTTAACAATGGTAGAAACAGTATTTCTGGCGGTCATGATACCCCCTGGTTTTTTTTATCGTGAATATCGTCCAGCGATTTGAATAGCAAAGTGTTTCTGACCTCATGGCCGTGTTTTGCAATCCGCCACAGTCTCATTATATGTGGATAGAAGACATTTTTTCAGTCTTGACGGATTAACCATCCTCTGACAAATTGGGAATGTTAACACTTTTCCATGAGCCGAATGATGACGTTCACGCACTCATCTTACCTGGGGCCTTTCTTTGCCGGAGGTATTGAAAATGGCTCAACAAAGATTAGTGGGTGGTTGCCTGAAACATCACCACGTGACTTTTTCAACGGGTTGCCATCCCGTTTCGGGGATTTGTTTGGTCTGCCTGTATGCATAGTTGACTCTCCGAAGGGGGAGACATCGTAGATTTCGACAGTGGTGATTCATCGGAACTTTCTGTTGATGGGGTGGCAGAACTTTCAGGAGCTCGTTCATCCTGTTGTGCTCTCAAAGAAACAGAGAGCTGCGATTGCCTGAACGTGTTTCACGGTAAAATAAAACGAACATCCGGAGCCTGGTATTTATGCCATCCAACTCAGAACTTCAGTCTGCATCAGAAAAGATCATCATTGTCGATGAAAGCAACCATGTGCTTGGCGCTTTGCCCAGAAGACAGATGAGAGAAGAGAAACTCTGTCACCGGGCTACGTATGTCTTTGTCTTTAACAGTAAAGGGCAACTTTATGTTCAGGAAAGAACTTTAAGCAAGGATATTTACCCGGGTTATTTTGAGCCGGCCACGGGGGGGGTGGTGGCTGAAGGTGAGAGCTATGACGTGGCTGCCGTCAGGGAGCTGGCTGAAGAGCTCGGCATAAAAGATACTCCGTTGAAGCCATTGTTTCATTTTTACTTTCACAATGAGGACTGCAAGGTCTGGGGCAGGGTATACAGCTGTCAATATGAGGGTGAGCTGAAATTGCAGGAGGAAGAAGTAGCGAGTGTGGTCATGGAGTCGCCTGAAGAGATTCTGTCAAATCGTTTTAACCGGAGATACACGCCTGATAGCCTCATAGCCCTCAAGCGTTTGTTGTATTTCTATGGTGACAGCAATACACCCGCTTGATCTTTTCGATCAATTTACCCTCATATTAAGTATTGATGCCCATTCTTGCCGGAGACTTGGGTCGAGGAAATCTTTTGAAGATCTGGAGAAAACCGGTTGTCTGAGGAGCGATGCATAGCTTGAGAGAGAGTTAGAAGGCAAGAAAGGCTCTTCCTGTCTATGACCAGGGTGATCGGTTGCAGCGGACACTGTCTGATGCTCTTGCTCATCCATTGCTATTGGAGCGTTTTCGTTGACGTTAACAGTCTTTTCATCAACTATCGGGTCGTAGGGTTCATCCAGAGCATCAAAAAACTCATCATCGTCGTCTTCTTCCATGTCAGATATCGTCTCAGAAACCATGTTGTCTCCGACAGTGGCTTCGACTCTTGATGCTTGAGATGTGAGCATAGTCAGCAGGCTGGACTCGATAGGCCCCCTCACTTTTATCAGTAACTCCATGACCCGATCAACCCGCTGGTTGGCATCCTGAATCTGCTTCAGCATCAGAGGTTTGTTTAAGTAAGCTGACTCATCAGTCCGGGCGGCTTTCAGGAGTTCTTCAATCTGATTCAGGGTTCTCATGCGATCATTCAGAGTGGATGCTTCTGCGTATTGAAGGTCAAACAGTTTATCGATCGCTTTCACAAAAGAAGCCTTTTTTTCCTCTGTCATCAGCAGATCTTCAGTGAAAATACCTGCAAGTTCCGGATGAGGCTTTTCTGTCACAATACTTGCTAAGATTGAGACGGCCGCCCCTCTCATTGCTTCTGGAGTCGCAGTACTTTCTATCAAATACCTGAGGTGACGAACTTCCTTTGCCAACGACATATCTTCGGGCAGCTCATTCCTTACCGCCAAATCTAGTTTTACCTTCAGAGCGGAGGGCTTACCTTGTCTGATGCCAAGGTCAAGCATTCTTGCGGCCTGTCTGCGGTCTCCAGACTCAATCAACAGTTCAGCGGCTTCTTTGAATCGGCCGTGCTTGACCAGCAGCATTTTGAGGAAATCCAGAGTGTTATGAGCCCTGATGCTGTCCTCTATCCAGAGGTTTTGAATAAGAGTTTTTATCGGAAAGTGTTCCAGTGAGTGGGCAACGATTTCCGGATGACTCCGATCCAGCAGGTTTAATAATGAGACAAGATGATGAGGGTCGGCAAAGTAGGGGTGGTTGCTGATCAAGTCTTGAAGAAGGCTGCTCAGTTGGCTTTTTTTATAGAGTTGATTCTTATTCCAGTTGATGAGCAGTTTAATCGCTTCTTCTGCTTTTTCCGGATCGGACTTATAGGCAAACTCGGCCAACCGGAAGGCTATGGCTTTTTCCTCGGGTGTGTTCTTAGGCAGGTGCTTTGCAAGATGAATCAACCATTCAGTATTTGATGCCAGCCCACTGGCGTTCTCGATGTCTTTTCTTTTTAACAGCTGTTTGTAGAGTTCAAAAGCTTTCTCTCTATCAACAGTAATCAGTCTGTGTGCAACACTCTCAAACCATAACCATGTCTCATCATCGGCTTCTGCAGCCTCCTTGATGAAGAACGCTTCTGGAATGGCCTCCAGAGCCATCATGCAGTCATTTTCATGTTGAAACCTTTCCTGATCCCGAACAAAGCGGAGCAAGATCTGGCAAGCTGTTTCGTCACCTTTTGCCGCTTCTATGCAACGCTTTTCCAATAAGCGTGGCACCATTCTTACTGGCTGAGCCAAAGCGCTGTCTCCTGAGAAGATAACGCTGAGCACGCTGCTGAAAGTGTCGGGTACAATGAGTACACCGTCTTCCAGATCAAGCGCTTCTGAATGCTGGTGGTGAAGTGAAGGTAACTCTTCAAATGAAGTGTCGTCTGGTTGAGGTTGGCCTGGTACTGAATGACTTTGAGCACGGGTCTGATTCAGTTGCCTAAAGGTGATCTGATCATGATCCTCTATGCTGGACGCGGGCTTCCCGGGGACCAGACCAGGCAGAACGATTTTGCATGCGATAAATTTAAACGGCCAGCCAATCTGGAGTCCTGTTCCACCGCTGTATGGAACCAATCGTGTTTGTTTGGCCTTTAGTGCTTTTTTTACCAGCCAGCCAGTCAGGGTTCCTCCTGAAACACTGATACCGTGTTTCAAATCTTTCATTCTGACTTCACCATGTTGCATAAATGCGAAGATCTCGAGATGAACAGGGCTAGAGAAGAGAGGAGCTAATAACCAACCAATATAGGGAATGTTTCGAATGGTTTTGGGGTGAATGATCAGTGAGCTGGTGAAGGTTCCATTATGGGTGTCGTCAAGGTGCTGAACGTTTACTTTTTTGACTTCTACCAATGCAGGCCGGGCTGATTCGTTGACATATTTTAACGAGTCGAAAATAAGTATGGATGTCTGTTTCGTTGAAGCTTCAAGCAGGTCAAGAGGTTTGCATAGCCGGACGCCTTTCATAGTCAGCTTTCCCCTCTCAAACCCCACGATGCAGTCTGATTCTTTTGAGGGATCAGGTACTGATGTCAGTTCTTGATAAGAGTCCAGATTTTCATATCGGACTTCTACTTTTTCAGCAGAAAGTTGAACCGCGGTGCGATCCCGGGAAGAAGAGATGAATTGGTTTTTTAATACCTGGGCGATGCTAATATCGGTACCGACTGAGAGGGTCGTGTTCTCAAGCCTGAGTTGCAGTATCAGAGGGGGACTATCTTCAAACGGAATTTCAACGGTGCAGGAGAGGTCTCCCATTTCAAAATGATTTTCTGTGGCTTGTCCATTGATTAAATAGCTTTCTGATGGTTGGACGACTCTTTTTGAGTCGAAGTTTAATGCCGTAATTCTTATGGGGAGAGCATCGCCATTTTTTATGAGTATTTCGTTAAAGTTGAATGGCGTTTGCTTTCCTTCGACAATGACTCCGGTATAACTGCATAGCAGGTCATACAATAAAGAGCGCCACTGGCTTCTTTCGTCCTCACGGGTCATCTCAATACCCACCTGACGACTGATAAAATCATCCAGTTTTGACGCGACCTTTTCGTAACCCGCACCGGGAAGGTTTGAAAGTGCTCCTACAGCCTTGCCTGGCAGCCCTTTCAGTAAACCAAGGTATCCGGTCTGTTTTTGCTCTTCATCGGGGTCAAGATTCTCAGCAGGAGGAGGCGTCGTGTCTTTTCTGGCAATGTAACTTTTGTACCACCGCTGGAAGAACCAGGGGCGTCTTTCAGCCTTCCTCTCATTAATGTGAGGAGATTCTGGTGTCCGTTGGTCAGATGATTCGTGGCTCAATTGACTTGTCGTTGTCGTTTCACTGATTTGCCGGCCCAAATGATCCTGTCCAGTGACTGGAGAAGTAGGCATGTTATTGTCGCCAGTGAATCTGGGGGGAGTGGGTGAGTTGTTGCTGCCGGGTGAAAGAGGTGATGACATGTCGCCACAGTCCGTTGTGAGCTTGTGGATTTGTTAACTTTCCAACACTTATTTACACAGCTTAGCTGATGGCAATTGAACTCAGCAGGTCCGGTGAGATGAAAGGAAAAATTGTGTTTTCCTGCTGCTATTAAATGTCAAATGAATGGCAGATAAATATGGAGAAAGACTGGCATCCCAAAAGTGACATAAAAGAGATTTCTTTATGCTTCAAAACTCTTAACTACGAATGGACAACACGGCGGCCGGAGCCAATAATATTGGGTGCTCACTCATGTGTCCTAACGGGGGTCTCCCTCGTTGTTAGAGCATTGATTCATGCGCCGCCTCCTAAGGGGCGGCGCAGTTCGTTGTGAGGGAATGATTGGTTGCGTTTGATTGGAGTCAAGGCTTAGTCGCAGGCTTTTTGCGTGCGGTCTTCCTGATGGTTTTCTTAACGGGCGATGTCTTGACGGGAAGTGCTGCCTTGCATACATCTTCGAAGATGCTGGCAAAGTGAATGGTCATGCCTTTTCGAATATAATCCGGCAGCTCATCGTAATCTCTTCGACATTCTTCCGGAATGATCAGGGTATGAATGCCTTGTCGTTTAGCGGCTATGACTTTTTCCCTAACCCCGCCAACAGCCAGAACTTTACCCGTGAGGGTCAGTTCTCCAGTCATGGCTATAGGGGCAGGCTTTGTATTCGTGGCAAGAGATAGCAGAGCGGTGGCCATGGTTATACCTGCTGAAGGGCCGTCTTTGGGAGTTGCTCCTTCAGGTACATGAAGATGGATAAAGGCTTTGTCAAAATAGGCTTCAGGAATGCCTAGCTTCTCGGCCTGACTTGAAACAAAGCTGTAGGCTATTTCAGCAGACTCTTTCATGACATCACCCAATTTGCCGGTTAGTTTGAAGCCCGCTCTCTGATGATGAATAAGACTGGCTTCTACAGGCAGGGTTGCGCCCCCCATAGCCGTCCACGCCAGACCGGTCACCACGCCAATACCTTCAATGCGCTTTTCTTTTCTGAAATAGGGCGCGCCCAGATAGTCAGATAGATTCCTGATCGTCACACTGTGACTCTCTTTCGAGCCTTCAAGTAGTTGAACAACAACTTTGCGAATAATTTTCTGTAGCAGTTTTTCAAGGTGTCTGACGCCAGCTTCCCTGGCATAGCCTTCAATGACTGCCTTGAGAGTGGCATCGGAAAATCGGATTTGGCTCTTTTTTAAACCGGACTGTTTCAAGAGCTTTGGCCACAGATGATTTTTGGCGATGGCCATTTTTTCTTCTGTGATATAGCCAGAGAGCCTTATGACATCCATTCGATCCAGAAGAGGGCCGGGAATCGTATCCAGCTGGTTGGCGGTACTGATAAACAGCACCTTTGAAAGATCGATTCTCATGTCCAGGTAGTGGTCGAGAAACTCACTATTTTGTTCCGGGTCGAGTACTTCCAGCATTGCAGAAGCAGGATCTCCTCGATAGGAGGCACCGATTTTGTCAATTTCATCCAGCATGATAACGGGGTTGGCAACGTCTACTTCCTTGAGGGCCTGAACCAGTTTGCCTGGCATTGCGCCGATATAGGTACGGCGATGGCCTTTAATTTCTGCTTCATCTCTCATGCCGCCGAGGCTGAAACGATAAAATTTTCTGCCTAAAGCTCGAGCTACAGACCGTCCGATAGATGTCTTGCCGACACCCGGAGGGCCTGCCAGCAACATTATGGTGCCTGATATTTCCTGTTTGTAGGCACCGACAGCCAGAAATTCGATGATTCGGTCTTTGACGTCCTCAAGCCCGTCATGATCAGAATTCAGAACTTTTCTGGCATGGGCAAGATCGAATATATCTTCGGAGTATCTGCCCCAGGGTACCGAGGTAGCCCAGTCAAGGAAGTTGCGGCAGACGGCATACTCCGGGGAACCCATTTCAAGAATCGAGAGCTTTTTCATCTCGTCATTGATCTTTTTCAGGGGCGTTTCAGGAATATCCAGCTCAGCAATCCGCTTTTCAAACGCTTCAATTTCAGCCGTTCTGTCGTCTTTCGAAATGCCAAGTTCTTTTTGTATGATTTTCAGCTGTTCTTTCAGGAAAAATTCACGTTGATGTTTACTGATCTTGCGGTTCACTTCAGCATTAATCTCACCCTGAAGGCGGGCTACTTCCTGTTCCTTGCGGATGAGAATCAACACTTTCTCCATTCGACGTTGAACAGACAGTGTTTCAAGTACCTCCTGTAACTCCTGACCTCGAGCTGTGGTAATGGCTGCTGCAAAGTCTGCCAGTGGCGACGGATCTTTTGGACTGAATCGGTTGAGGTAATTTTTTAGTTCTTCGCTGTAGAGCGGGTTCAGTGGTATTAATTCCTTGATGGCCTGAATGAGCGCCAGCGCATAGGCTTTGATTTCATCGGTGTCGTTTTCAATATTGTCAGGGTATTCCACCTGAACAAGATAGGGTGGGCGTTTGCGAAGCCATTGCTTGATACGGAAGCGCTGCATTCCCAGAGCGATGAATTGAATCTGATCACCTTCTGCAAGGATATTATGAATTTTTACGGTACAGCCCATCTCCGGGAAATCTTCCGGGTTGACTTCATGGTCTGCTCCTGTTATGCCAGCAGCATAGCTAAGCCCCACTACTTTATGGGGGCTCTGGGCGACTCGCTGAAGTGTTTCTTCCCACTCCTGACTATTAAACACCAAAGGCTGAACCTGGGCCGGAAAAAATGGCCGGTTTGAGACAGGGATGAGGTACAGCTTGTCAGGTAGAGCGTGTTCAGGGAGCACCAGTCCGGTACCGGTACCCTTGTCTTCTACCTGTTCATCAGCTGAAATAACTTCGGGTTCCTGATTGTCCTGATCTGTCATAGTCTTTTCGGATTGCGTCTCGGAATGAATAGTTAGCGGATAATGACTATCTGGAGTCATCTCCAATGATTTCAATAGGTGATGACATTAAGTATGGTTGAGTACAAGCTGCATGCCACTCAACTGACAAGATCATGGGAGTCAATGATATGAAAAGTTCTCAGCAAGTTCTGGATTTTTGGTTTGAAGGCGAGCCTCTTGGCGATGTGCAAATGTCCCGCTGGTGGAAGAAAAGTGAGGCTCAGGATCAGCGTATTCGCAATCAATTTGCTGGCTTGCCAGACAAAGTAGAGTCCGGAGGGTGCGACGAATGGCTGGAATCTGCTGAAGGGCGGTTGGCAGCAATCATTGTGCTGGATCAGTTTCCCCGGAATATGTTCCGGGGTGATCCCGGATCATTTAAGTACGATCGTACTGCTCTGGCGATTTCCAAAGAGGGGGTGGAGCTGGGGCAACTGGATCGGCTGACGGAGCTGCAACAGACTTTTTTTGTCATGCCTTTCATGCACAGTGAATCGCTTGAGGATCAGGATCAATGTGTGAGGCTGTTTGAAAGCATAGTTGGCGGGGCTGGAGACAGCTACCAACAATACCTTGCAGGTTCACTGGATTTTGCGGTCAAACATCGTGATATTATTGCCAGGTTCGGACGCTTTCCCCATCGCAATAGCCTTCTTGAACGAGAAAGTACCGATGAAGAATTGAGCTTTCTTCAGCAGCCTGGATCATCCTTCTGAGTTTTTATCATCACGTTGGTTGCAAAAATGGGAATAACGTATCGGCTGCTGTAAGATGGCGGGGCAAACAACAATAATAATACCCAAAGGATACTTATGAAAAAGTTGTTTATTGTCGTATTTGGGATGGCGCTCTGGCAATCAGCACACGCTCTTTCCATGAAGGGCGTCGAGATTCCTGATGTTGTGAAGGTGCCGGACGGCACTGTTTTACAACTTCAGGGTGCAGCAGTACGAACATGGTATTTGGTGGTAGACGGATACATTGGTGCACTCTACCTTGAAAACCCCTCCTCTGACGTTTACCACATACTCTCTGAAGAGAGTTATCAGAGAATGAGCTTCACTATTCTGTTATCGAAAATGAGCGCAAGACGAATGGCCAATGCGTTCTATGAAGCGATTCAGATCAATACTTCCGAAGAAGAGCAAAAGGATCTGGAAAAAGGTATTGCTCAGTTTATGGGTATGATTGATGGCACTCTGAAGAAAGGAGAGTCCGGAACCTTTGAATATATTCCCGGCAAGGGAGCGAGAGTCATTATCGCAGGAGAGGAGAAGGGGATTATACCTGGCAAGAAACTATTCAACGCAATACTAAAGGTATGGATTGGTGAAACTCCGCCCAACCAGAAGTTCAAAGAAGGCATTTTGGGTTTGAATACTGAAAGATAGTGCTTTCTACATTGGGGGGCTTTCGGATTTGCTTTGGGCAAGTGTTTGAAGGCTTCAGATGAATTGTCAATATCGATAGTTAATTTATGACTTGAATTCAGGCAATGTTTTTCTCTTCTCAGCCGATGCATGGATAGAGGTGCCGTCGATCAGCCAAGAGGAGAAATGTGATGAGCAAGTCCATAGAAAAAGCCGTTCTCACCATGACTGAATCGACTCAGGGAGAATATGTCATCCGGGTGACTCAGGGTGGCACAATTCTCTTTGGGGATGTCATTGTTCGCCTGCCAGCCGGTCTGGGCGAGTCGCTCAAAAGTGATCTGGCTTCAGTCATGGCCAATGCTGTTTTGAGGCATATCAGTAAAGCTGACAAAGAGGCCATCCGCGAAGTTGAAAGTCTTTTCCTCCAGTGGGGGTGCTTTGATGCTGCAGATGATAGCTGCATTTAACCGAATTCATATTTCTGAATTAAAGTACCCTGACCGTTCAGGGGCGTAGGTGCCTGACATGGAAGTATAATCCTGAGTCAGATCTTCAGGATGGTATTTTTTGTCTTTTGTTGCAGTAGAATGTTTGAGAGTCGGTCAGTTCTGTCAGATACTGGCTGTATTGTATCATCGTATCGTTATTCTGCAGTAATCGTTTCAATGCAGATGAATTGTACAATAGAGCTTTTTGCCGAATCGGTATTTGAGCGTCAACAAAAACAAGAGATTACCATGTCTGATCAAGTAAGTATTGTCATCGTTTCAGCTTCACGCACTCCCATGGGCGGCTTCCAGGGGAGTCTTTCAGAGGTTGCAGCTCCACAGCTGGGAGCTGCTGCTATACGTTCTGCCGTTGAGAAAAGTGGTCTTTCTGCCTCCGATATCTCTGAAGTTCTGATGGGCTGCGTGCTACCTGCGGGCTGTCGTCAGTCCCCTGCCAGACAGGCTGCCAGAGGGGCAGGGCTTCCGGACTCTACTTGCACGACAACGGTCAATAAAGTATGCGGCTCTGGCATGAAAACCGTCATGATGGGTGCGGCTCAGTTACAATTGGGCGAGGCTGATGCAGTGGTTGCAGGCGGTATGGAGAGTATGACCAATGCGCCCTACTTGCTGGGCAAAGCCCGCTCGGGTTTGAGATTAGGGCATGGTGAGATTAAAGATCATATGTTTACTGATGGACTGGAAGATGCCTATGACGGTCACGCTATGGGCGTTTTTGCTGAACAGACCGCAAAACGTTTTGAAGTATCCAGAGAATCAATGGATGACTACGCACTGGAGTCTCTGAGAAGAGCTCTGGCTGCCATTGAAGAAGGGGCATTTGCAGATGAAATTGCTCCAGTGGAAACACGCCGCAATGGTGAAATTACGGTGGATGAACAGCCTGGTAAGGCTCGCCCTGAAAAGATCCGGCAGCTGAGACCCGTGTTTGATAAAAACGGGTCGGTCACAGCGGCTAACTCCAGCTCTATTTCTGATGGTGCGGCAGCTCTTGTGTTGATGCGTGAGGAGGATGCAATGGCCAGAGGTCTGACCCCCATTGCACGCATCAAAGGCTATCAGAGCCATGCTCAGTTACCAGCAGAATTTACCATTGCCCCCATTGCGGCCATCAGTAAATTGCTGGAAAAGGTCGACTGGCAGGTAGAAGACGTAGACTTGTTTGAAATCAATGAAGCGTTTGCGGTTGTGACAATGGCATGTATGCAGGAGCTGGATCTGGATCACAGCAAGGTCAACGTGTTCGGTGGCGCCTGTGTGCTGGGTCATCCATTGGGAGCCAGTGGCGCCCGAATTATTGTGACGCTTCTTAATGCCCTGAAAAGAAAAGGCGGTAGAAAAGGTGTTGCTTCCCTTTGTATTGGTGGTGGTGAAGCCACTGCTATTGCAGTGGAGCTTGTTTAATTATCCCAGGCTCTGGAATATTTGACGACTTGGTCGTTTATTAATCGCCACAAGCAAAAGGGGTTTGTAATGGTTTTTTCAAGCCTTGCAGGCTCCTGCTTTTACAAACAATAAGAGGCCGTTAATGAACTTTAATCTCACAGAAGATCAAATCGCTTTTCGTGATCTTGCCGCCCAGTTTTCCAGGCAAGAGCTTCTACCTAATGCGGCTGACTGGGATAGAGACAGTGTCTTTCCCATTGAAACTCTGAAAAGGGCGGGCAAGCTGGGTTTCTTATCCCTGTACGCACCTGAATCAATGGGAGGGATGGGTTTATCGCGGCTGGACGCAAGCCTGGTATTCGAACAGCTTTCCATGGGGTGTACTTCAACCACCGCTTATATGACTATCCATAACATGGTCGTCTGGATGGTGGGTCTGGCTGCCAGCGATGAGGTGCTGTCCGAGTGGGGTGAGGCCCTGGTGACAGGTGAAAAACTGGCTTCTTATTGTCTGACAGAACCCGGCTCAGGGAGTGATGCAGCTTCTCTTAAGACCCGTGCATTCAGGGAAGGAGATGAGTACGTCCTTTCCGGTTCGAAAATGTTTATTTCAGGTGCGGGCAGTACTGACCTTCTATTGGTCATGGCCCGCACGGGGCGGGAAGGCCCAAAAGGTATCTCTGCTTTTGCTGTTCCCGCCAGCAGTGATGGTATCACCTATGGTCGTAATGAAAAGAAAATGGGCTGGAAAAGTCAGCCCACCCGGCTGGTGAGCTTTGAAAACGTCAGGATTCCTGTCAGCTCCCTTCTGGGTAAGGAGGGAGAAGGCTTTACTCTTGCTATGAAAGGTCTTGATGGTGGTCGAATCAACATAGCGACATGCTCTGTCGGTACCGCTCAGCAGGCGTTGAACACTGCCAGAGAATACCTTAAGGACCGTAAGCAGTTTGGTAAAGCGCTGGCTGATTTCCAGGCTCTGCAGTTTCGACTGGCTGATATGACCACAGAGTTAACGGCAGCCAGGCAGATGGTCAGGCTTGCTGCCTTCAAGCTGGATCAAAAAGACCCTGAAGCCACCGCTTATTGTGCCATGGCAAAACGTTATGCTACAGATGCTGGTTTTAAAATCTGTGATGAAGCGCTGCAACTTCACGGCGGTTACGGGTACATCAATGAGTACCCTCTTGAACGCCACGTCAGAGACACTCGGGTACACCAGATTCTGGAAGGCACCAATGAGATCATGAGACTGATCATTGCCCGACGGATTCTGGCTGATGAATGTGCAGGACTGGAGTGAATAATGTCTGATTGTATAAAGCTTTCGCTGGAAGGCCATATCGCCACCATCCAGCTGAATAATCCACCGGCGAACACATGGACACTGGAAAGTCTGAATCTGCTTGAGCAGATGGTTCATGAATTGAATGAAAATCCGCGGGTAACTGCCCTGATTATTTTCTCTGAAGAGGAAAGGTTTTTCAGTGCCGGAGCCGACCTTAAACTGTTTGCTGATGTTTCGTCTGAACAGGCCAGGCCTGTGGCTGAAGCATTTGGCCAGGCTTTTGAAACACTGACAGAATTCAAGGGTATCTCTATTGCCGCAGTTAATGGGTTTGCCCTGGGTGGTGGTCTTGAAGTGGCGTTGGCCTGCGACCTGAGAGTGGCTGAAAAACAGGCCTTGTTGGGTCTGCCCGAAGCAGCAGTGGGTCTGTTGCCCTGTGCGGGTGGTACTCAGAATTTAATGTGGCTGGTTGGCGAAGCATGGAGCAAGCGAATGATATTACTGGGTGAGAAGGTGGACGCAGAAAAAGCCTTTCAGATCGGCCTGGTGGAAGAAGTCGTGGAGCAAGGACAGGCTTTTTCAATGGCCAGGGAGCTTGCTGCAAAAGTCAGTCAACAAAGCCCTGACTCAGTTGTTGCGTGTAAAAAGCTGATTCAAATGAATCGGCTTTCGTCAAAAAATAGATATGCTGTCGAGCGTGATTTATTCCTGACGTTGTTTAAGGGTCAGAACCAGAATGAAGGCGTAAAGGCTTTTCTGGAGAAACGGTCACCTGAGTGGCGCTACGATTAAGTAGAAACTGAACCCGGCTGAGCCGGGTTGCAATCTGAGCATCAGTCGTTGCGATACAGTGTTTGTATGAGGTGGAAGCCGAATTGTGTTTTGACCGGACCGTGAACTTCCAGAACTTCTTTTCGGAACACTACCTGATCAAAGGCTTTCACCATCTGTCCCTGACGAAATTCGCCAAGGTCTCCTCCTTTCTTACCAGAGGGGCACTGAGAGTGCTTTTTGGCCAGTTGGCCAAAGTCAGCTCCCTTGTCCAGCTGTTTTTTGAGCTTTTCTGCTTCTTCCCGTGTTTTAATCAGGATATGTCTGGCACAGGCACTCGCCATAATATTATTCCTGCGTCGTAGAATCTTGGGTAGCTGCAGTGTCGCTTTGAGCGAGTTGCCCGGCTACCAGTTTGAGTTGTCCGACAAAGACTCGTTCATTTTTTTTCTGACGGGTCAGCTGTCTCTGATACAGAAGAATTTCGGCGTTGACAGCTTCCTTCAGTCTGACTTTGCCAGCAGGTTTACCATTCAGGTCGACCCGGTTTCTGCCTTCCTTAATCGATGATAGATAGCGGTCCTGCTGAGTAAACAGTTTCAGAGCTTTTCTGATGGTGCTGACCGGAAATTCACCGGTTTGTTTCATCTCATTATGGATGCCGATTTTAAGTGGGCGGGGGGAAGCCACTCGAAAGGCATCAGGCCAGCGTTCTCTGATCAGGCGAAGTGCTTCAGAACTGGATATTTCATCTCTATTGTTAGCTGAAGACTGTTGATCAGAAGAAGAAAGGTTACTGCATTGAGTATCTGCCTTTGAAATAGTCAGATCTTCTCTTTCTGCATTGTGCATATTGTGCTCATGACTGATTACTTGAGATGTTTGTTCTGGACAATTGTACTGCATTGTGGACGTCTATTGATATATTTTGAATCCGAACTTATGTCTCGTTTATTAATGAATATCAAGAGCTTTGGATTTCAATGCTCCAAAGCTGATCATCTCAAGAGCCTTTTCGTGAGTGGATCTCAGATAGACCGGAGGAGCGACTCCGGCTTCATAGGCTTGTTTCCATCTTTGTGCACACAGGCACCATTGATCACCCTCCTTAAGTCCGGGAAAATTGTGAGCCTGATTGGGCGTAATCAGGTCGTTGCCCTGTTCAAGAGAAAATTTCAGGAAATCTCCAGTGACTCTGGCGCAGACAACGTGCTGTCCAATATCATTCCTGTCGGTATGGCAGAAACCATCCCGGTAGATTCCGGTTAGAGGATCAAAGCAGCAGGGTTGAAGAGGTCCCCCGAGAACATTTTTTTCATTAGAAGCCGATGTGTTCATGCGGAATTCCATAGACAATCTTGAGAGAGGAGTTAACAGCAGGTTGCTTTTGCAGTCAATGAAGAATTTACAGGCTGGTCCTAACTGAAGAGGAGGGGGTCAGGACTTTTATTCATACTGCTATATGCAGATATGGTCGTTTAGCTCTGTTTAAGACATCACCGTTTGCATCAGGGTCTGATCGATGTGTGCGTTTTCGCCTGTCTGAGTGTCATTTGCAAAGCTTCTTCTCTTGGCAGAACTTTATAAATGCTTCTCAGATACTCGGCTTCAATCTGTGCAGACTCTTTTGCTGTAACAGTGTCTTCTGCCTTGACGTTGTTGCCCTCTTTATTACTTTCTTTCAGTTGCACATTGGCTCTGAGGTATTTCAGGTAAGCTTCCATGTGACTTTGTGCAGGTTTACTCATTCTTGTTCCAAATCGCCATGGTTAAAAGGTAATTGTTTTGCTGAAAGTAATGTGTCGGAGCAAAACATATTTTCGTCGTTAAAATAATAATCCCACTCACCTTCTGTCCTGATATTCCTTCTCAGGATCAGCTGGTCGTTGTGGGAAGATAATCAGCATGATACGTGCCAAGTGTATCGGAATGCGTAAATATACCTATCTTGATGCGTTTTGACTCGGCAGGGGGTGGTTGCGCAATCGGCTTTTTTGAGTTGTTTTTCTCAGTGCTACGTTACGATTGGGATCGCGGGTTACACATCGTGCCGATGTAAATCCCAGCCGGGAGTGTCATTGTTTCAGGGATTTGACAGATTTTTGTCACTCTGGGTTTCAGAGGCAACCATCCATTGATGCAATCTGCTCTCTGTCGGCCGGCCATGCTTCCTCTTTGCCTGATGGTTTATGGCGCCCTTTAGTATTTATATGGTCACCTGACTTTGTTTCACGAGACATTGCTCCCGGAGACACTGTCCCCAAAGTACAGTTGCAGATGAGGATGTCATGCATAGATGGATTGTCATGCTGATTGGCTTCACGCTCTACGCCAAGGCCGATAACACTGCTTATATAAACTGGATCGCCGGTTTGCCTGATCAGGGGATTCCTGTGGAAGATCAGGACTGGCGGCGCCTCGTTGCCTACCCTTCTTCCGAAGTCCTTCAGAAAATGGTTCGTCGATATGCCTTGTATGTCGATAGAGGGCGTCTTGACAAAAGGTTGTTTCAGCCAGGCTGGCGGATAGAGGATCAGCCACGCAAAGAGAAAGATTACTCGCAACACTATTCGATCAATGATCTGAAGCGTCTTGAGCCTGATCTCCCTCAATATCCTGCTTTGGTGAACAGTCTGAAAAAACTCAGGGACTGGAGCCTGATGGCTGTCCGGGAGTTTCCGGATGATTTGATTTTCTTCAAAGACGATCAGCACCCTGCTGTTACCCGCCTGAATCAGTGGCTCATGGATCTGGACCTTGTTGAGAATTTAGAAGGCAGTGTATACACACAAATACACAAGGATGTCCTGACGCGAGTACAGCTTCAGTTTAATCTGATGCCGGATGGCAGGTTGGGGGTTATGACGCGTCAGGCATTGTTAGCTATAACGCACAAGAGAATCAGAACGCTTAAGGCTAATCTCGAACGGCTTCGCTGGTTACCACCGACACTGCCATACCCCCATATTCGTGTGGACATTGCCGGATTCAATGTTGCCTGGATCAAGAATAAAACCCATCAGAAGACTTATAAGGCGATCGTTGGTATGCGTCATAAACAGACACCCGTTTTCAATGATCAGGTTGAAAGTGTGACATTCAATCCTGTCTGGAAAGTTCCACATTCGATTGCCGCTCATTCAATCTTAAGGGCTGAAATGAAAGAGCCGGGATTTTTAAAACGTGAAGGTTTTGTCGTTTATGAAAGCTGGGACGACCTTGCGCCTGCTATTGCTATTGATCGAGTGAACTGGCTATTACTGACGCCCAAAACATTTCGTTACCGACTTGAGCAGCAACCCGGCGAGATAAACCGATTAGGGCGGTTTAAGCTGGATCTACCGAATCAGTATGGTGTCTATCTTCACGATACGGATAAGTCTGATTTGTTTAAAGAAAATAGAAGGGCTTTCAGTTCAGGCTGTGCCCGGGTTGAAGGGATTGCCGATTTGATTCAAACCATCTTTCATGAGCAATCCATGATATGGGTGCATAAAACTACTCCTGACGCGCTGACCTACACCAGGAGGCTTTTGCAGCCAGTGCCCGTTTATTTTGTTTACTTTACAGCCTGGCCCGATGAGTCGGGCAGAGTCCGATTCAGGGAAGATATCTACCAGCAGGACACGGCCATGACCAGCTGGTTTTGAATCTTATGTAGATCTGTCAATTATGGCTCCAGCGCAAGAGGGGCTTTATAAGTGGTTGACGGGGCAAGGTGTTTTGTGGAGAATGCGCTGCATCCAGACGAGTTGTCTGTTTTTTGGTGGGCCCTGTCGGTCCCCTCGCAATGATGAGCTGTGAACCCCGCCAGGCCCGGAAGGGAGCAACGGTAGCAGTGACATCATGTGCCGGGGTGTGGCTGGCAGGGTTTGCCTCCATCTGTCTTGCCCTGTCTGCCAAATACCCTTATATGACCCTTGTGAACCGTGCATTCTTTCGTTTTCTTGGTTAGCATAGAGTCTTCAGTTTCTGTCACCGGTATTCAAGCTTTTCAATGAGCTATCAGGTTCTAGCGCGCAAATGGCGACCCCGTTCTTTCAAAGAGCTGGTGGGCCAGACACACGTATTGCAGGCTCTGGTCAATGCGTTGGACCAGGATCGGCTGCATCATGCTTATCTGTTCACAGGCACACGCGGGGTGGGCAAGACAACCATTGCCCGGATTCTTGCCAAATGCCTTAACTGTGAAACAGGGGTCAGCTCCACTCCCTGTGGACAGTGCGCTGCCTGCTGCGAAATTGATGAAGGTCGTTTTGTTGATCTTATTGAGGTGGATGCAGCTTCCAGAACCAAGGTGGAAGATACCCGGGAACTGCTTGATAATGTTCAGTACGCTCCTACCAGAGGGCGTTATAAGGTTTATCTGATTGACGAAGTGCACATGCTCTCGGTGCACAGTTTCAATGCACTGCTAAAAACCCTGGAAGAGCCACCTCCCCACGTAAAGTTTCTTCTGGCTACCACGGATTCTCAGAAGCTGCCAGTGACCATTCTGTCAAGATGTTTACAGTTTGGGCTGAAAAATATGACGCCGGAAAGGATTGTTGGTCATCTGGAAAATATTCTTGGCCAGGAATCTATTCCTTTCGAAGGTCCTGCACTCTGGCAGCTGGCCAGGGCAGCCGATGGCAGTATGAGGGACTCTCTGAGCCTGACCGACCAGGCTATCGCATTTGGTAATGGTCAGGTAACCGAGCAGGAAGTCAGTGCCATGCTTGGTACCATTGATCAGGGGCAGGTCATGAAGATGGTAAGAGCTCTTTCGTCGGGAGGGGCTCCGGAAGTGTTAGCCGCTATTGCCAACCTTGCTGAACATGCGCCGGATTATGTGGCGGTACTGGATGATATGCTTTCCATGCTGCACCGGATTGCCATTGCCCAGGCCGTGCCCGAGGCAGTTGACAACAGTCAGGGCGATCGTGAGCAGGTTCTGGAACTGGCGGGTAATATGCGGGCTGAAGATGTTCAGCTCTATTATCAAGTCGGTCTGGTAGGGAAAAGAGACCTGCCACTGGCGCCGGATCCACGGGGTGGCTTTGAAATGGCTCTGCTGAGGATGTTGGCATTCAGACCTGAACCTGTTGCCGTTCAGGTGTCCCGGAATGCCCAGCGAGAAGTGGCTGCACCATCAGCAGAAGCTTCAGAGCCGGTGGCAGCTTCTCCTGATCCGGAACCTGAGCCTGCTGGTGCCCTACAGGCCAGGCACCAGCAGCAATGGGTGACTGAAGTAAGAGAGCCTGAACATCCTTTGCCACCGCCTGTGGCTGAAGAACCTCCTTCTCAGACCGAAGCTGAGCAGTCCTCGTCTGCTGCTACAGAAAATCCATTACCGGATGATTTTGCTCCTTCATCGTTACCGGATGTAGAGCCAGCCCAGGTACACGAATCTGATCAAACTCCTGTAACAGAGATCCTGCCAGCGGTTGAAGTCTGCCAGGAGCAGGAGACAGAGGAGGACGATATTCCGCCTTCAGTATCCACTTATGAAGTTTATGCCTCGGAGCTGGCATCACGACAGGAAGTTATTCAGCCAGCGCCTGAATCGGCAATGGTTGAAGAAGAACCTGTTCAGGGGCTGGCTCCTGAAGAGAGAATTTCTTTTGCTGATCTGAATGTTCAGTCCTGGGTGCCTGTTTTCAGAAGCCTTCCTCTGGGTGGAGTGACCCGAACGATTGCCTCTCATTGTGAGTATGTCGGTCATTCGGCAGGCAGGGTTGATTTGCGACTGGACAGTGGCAGAAGCACTTTGTACAACGACACACACCGGCAGAGGGTTGAGAAGGCGCTGAGCGACTATTTTGATCAGCCGCTCAGGGTTCAGGTAGAGATTGGTCAGGTTCAGGCAGAAACCCCTGCTGCCTGGCGTGAGCGCAAAATGGCTGAACGAATGGCTGCTGCACGCGCCAGCATTTTAAATGATCAGCATGTACAGAGCCTGATTAATGAATTTTCCGCTGTCGTCATCGAAGACAGCATTCAGCCAGTTGGCAATGTTATCAAGTGATGAGTGGCCGGTTATTTCAATCATCCGGTGATCATATTTGTCTTTAGTTCATCGCTTTCAGTGATCATTCGATGAGCTAAACGTTACCGTAAAGGAGTTTTTATGTTTAAGGGCGGCATGGGTAACCTGATGAAACAGGCCCAGAAAATGCAGGAAGACATGCAGCGTATCCAGGAAGAGCTTGCCAACGCTGAAGTCATTGGTGAATCTGGTGCTGGCTTGGTAAAAGTGATTATGAACGGTCGTCATGATGTCAAGGATGTGCAAATCGACCCCAGTCTGATGCAAGAAGACAAAGAAATGTTGGAAGATCTGCTGGCGGCTGCTGTGAATGATGCAGTTCGCAAGGTGGAAGAAAACAGTAAGGATAAAATGAGTGACCTGACCGCTGGTATGGGTCTGCCTCCCGGCTTCAAGATGCCTTTCTAAGCGTCACTTGCTAAGTGTCACAGGGTTATTCGTCCAAAGCATCTTTGGACAATCATCTGATAGCAGGGCCCGCTCGTAGCGATTGGGCCCTCACCGGAGTTTGAGTGCATTTATGTTCAGTCCTCTGATCAGGGAATTGATGGAATCCCTGCGTTGTTTGCCCGGGGTGGGGCCCAGATCTTCCCAGAGAATGGCGTTGCATCTGCTGGAAAAAGACCGGGAAGGTGCGCTTCGGCTGGCTAAAGCCCTGACCGAAGCGACAGAAGGGGTCGGACGTTGCAAGGCTTGCAGAACACTGTGCGAGAGTGAATTGTGTGATATTTGCAGTCACCCGGGCCGCGAGAAATCAACACTTTGTGTGGTAGAAAACCCTTCTGATGTTATGGCCTTGGAACAGGCTGGCGGTTATTCCGGACGCTATTTTGTGCTTATGGGACATCTCTCACCCATCGATGGGATTGGTCCTGAAGAAATCGGGGTTACCGACCTGCTGGAGCGAGTGGCTGATTTTCAGGTTAAAGAAGTGATTCTTGCTACTAACCCAACGGTTGAGGGTGAAGCAACCGCACACTTCATTGCGGAAGAACTCAAGAGTATGGGAGTAGAAGCCACTCGGATAGCACATGGTGTGCCGCTGGGAGGTGAACTGGAATATGTTGATGGTGGTACTTTGGCCCACGCATTGGCAGGCCGACGAAAACTGGAGCTCTGAAATACAGGAGCATTCCTGAAGACAAGGTGTTGAGAGGGGCACACTAGTGTTGGTATAGATCAGTCATTGGTATTGTCAGCTCCAGACTCTCCAGCAAGATGCTATCAGTTTCGTTATAGGTGGCTACGACCTTGAAGCGTCCATCTTGCCACATTCTTTTTTCTACGACAGGATGGTTAGGGTCAACAACCAGGTACTCACCTTGAGTCGCCTTTAAGATATGCCCGTACTCCGCTGACTTATAAACACGATCGGTTAGCTCTGTGCTCTCGGAAAGTACTTCAATCAGAACCGTAGCGGATTCGCACATATCTTCGAAGCGCCGCTTTCGCTCACATGAGACCATGACATCAGGATATCTGAAGGATTTAACAAAAGCAGATTCAACTTTTAAGTTGACATCAGCTGCAAACACATCGCATGGTTTTCCCACCAAATGATTACCTAAAATGCGGGTTAAATTAGCGATCATCTTACCGTGCTGAATAGTTCCGCCTGCCATAGCCACTATATATCCATCAATATATTCATGGCGAGAAGTGATTGATGCCCTTTCGTGGGCCAGATAAGCTTCAGGGGTAACCAGAGAATGACTGATTTTATGAGGCATGTCGTGTCCTGTTCTGTTTACCGGGCAATTTATTAAAACCCTATCCAGTAAAATCAATCACTTTGACTTGGCGCGGTTTAGATTATTTAGGACAAAAGTACTGAATACGTTTCACAAGGCCTCCGGTTTTCCCTTCTCCAATTCGTGTTCGGGTATATCGATCCGTAGACATCCAATCAATGGTTTTCTGTGTGCCCGCCACAGAGCCCGGGAAGTAGGTATTGATAAAAAGGGTGAAGCCGCCATTATCTGTTCCGAAAGCGGCTTGCCAGCTTGGATCACTGTCGAGTTGTACCCGATAAAAACAATTTCTGCTGAAGCTGCTGGCCTGAAGCTTTCCGTCTTTGGCCTCCTCAATCACTTTTTTAGTGGAATCCGAGTCAGGAAAATCTCTCCATTCAATATTCTGACACTGTCTCAGTATTGTCTGGGTTGGTACTTGAATGGCTCGCCCATCGGCTTTCTGAACAAGAGTTGTATTTTTTCTGTCTGACTGGATCTGGGCGCTCAGAACCGTCTTCAGACTGCCAAAGTCTTTGGGGATCAGTTCAAGGTGGGTTCTGTTATAGCGGGTGGGCAGGTAATTATAAAAAGCCTGTTCTTCATTGATCCAGTGGAAGCAGTCAGGATTAAAGCCGCTATTACTGTTCAGGTCTATTTTCTCAGGAGCAGGGGGGCACCATCTGCGAATGGCTTCAAAGCCAAGAGGCTGTTCGCTCGTGCTGCCGCTACCCTCTACGATCAGAGTGCTTTTCTGAGCGGCAGAAATTTTGAGTATATAAGCCTCAGCATTTTCCAGGCTGCCGTAAGGGGTCAGCAAAAGAGCATCCTTATTGACGGCGGCTGCGAAGAACCAAGCTCGATCGAACTCCACCTGGTAGTGGCATTGAGGATTGAAATCCTCCGGGGTGTCTACAGCAATCTCTACCCATGGGGATTCGAGAGGCACCCAGGCAGCAAAAAAACCAAGAATCGTCGATAAACCAGAAGCCATCGGGATACACCATAATGCTACGATGTATCCATTCTAGCAGCCTGTCGGACTTAAGGCTGTCCTACTGCGGTTGCAATAAATTGGTC
>NZ_JAHHPR010000345.1:0-1960 GCF_024606255.1 Endozoicomonas sp. SESOKO3 | reverse complement strand
CCTTGAAACATTCTCTGAGGCTTAATATTGTTATTGATGAACTTAGGGTGAGCTTTTCAGTGCTTCACTATAAGCTAAATGCTTCTGCAACATCGGCTAAAGATGTGCTTTTGCAAAATCTACAGCAATCAATGAGTCAAGTCTTGCATGAACATGTATCTCAAGAACTTTCTACGGCGTTAATGGAGTTCAGTACAGTTATTATACATGGTGTAAGTATGAGTGATTACCTACATCCGTTTGAATCAATGGAGGTAAGAGATTTGAAAGTAAAAATCACATCTCTAATGGAACAAATATTAAATATTTTTCTCAATAGTCAAGATCTCCATGACTTTTATAGGTCTATTGGAATGGATGCCAGTTTTTCTGAAATTGTGGCTTTTTTACAATCTATTTTGTCTGAAAAGTAATTTATCCACATTAACAACAAGTATAACAAATGCAACCAGTTCTTTCTGGGGTCTCCCCCCTACATCTGATGCGCCTTGATCGCACAGCAGAACCATACGTTAGATGAAGTTAGATTAATGCATGAGATAAGTAATATGAATATTGCAGGAAAAAAGCTACCTTCAATTAATACAGAAGATGTATCGCTATCTGATAAAAAGCAAAAAAACGAATGTGATGAAAATTCTAAGGAAAAACTTATTCCTCATAGAAAAAGTGAACCATTTTATGGATTGGAACTGAAAAGCAGGAAGGTTGAAGAAATAAGTTTGCATGATGGGCAAAAATATAAAAATCTCTGTATTACACCAGAGAGGCTATCTAAAAAGGGGGTTTTATTAGCAGATAAAGATGATCAAGAATCAATATTGAAAGTTGCAAATTTAATTTTCAAGGCGATGAATAACCCAAGTAATCCTTTATATACATTCTTATCGGGAGGAAACACTCCAACAGCCAGTGATGAAGCTAAAAGGATAAAAGTTAATAACTTTCTGGAATCTTATGATGAATTAGATCTTTTCATTACTCTTCATTCTAATGGAAAAAAGCTGGATACAAAGACTTTCGTTTCCGATGAAGAGCTTAATAGCACCTTTGAAAACTATGGTGTTGTGATTCTGAATGGATTGAATCCAGACAAGCATTCTACTTTAATGCTTGGTTGTGGTCATAATAATGATTATTGTGATCATTCAAACATAGATACTTTGGATATTCGGGCAAGTATCAAACCTGATGTTTTATTACAGTGGGGAGACAAAAGAGCAATTGAATATCTCAGTATATTAAATAAATATGATGAAATTGTTGATGAAGGACCTTTGTGTTCATTTATGAATTACTCGGATGATTATTTCTCGGCAGTAAGGTCATGCTTGGTTGAAAATGGAAAATTACGACTACCAAGCCACGTGCTTGATGAAAGTAAAATTCCATTAGACTTTATAAAAGATGGCTCTTCAAAGAGAAATAATTTTGGTTCACGTCACTTTTGCACAACCTATATCTACTCCCCTGGTTGAAATCACCTAACAAGTGGCTATGCTGCCAACTGCAGATTATCCTGCTAAACCGGCACTGGCCGAAGATTCGGCAGCAACTGTCATCAGGAACCTACCAACCCAAACCCATGCGGTGGGATGACCCCCACCAAACCGGATGAGAGCAAGCGCAAGATCTTAGAGTAGACATTAAGCCTCACCCACAGCACAAAGATCTAATCTTGTACGCCCTGAACAAACATCTTGTGCAGGGTGTTCACGTTTCGCATTATCTGCCCAGAAGTCGAGGAGCTTCCTTGTATGTGAGTGCAGAGACTTACCATAAGGGATAAAATGACATTACCAAACAGACTGGTTCCACTTTTCATCGCCTTATTTATTTTGGCTGTTCAAGGTGAGTTCTGCCGCCGGAAATGAATCTTTTTTGAGCTTAATGTCTACCCTTAGAGCGCAAGATGGCCTTCTGCCGCCTGTACTTTCAAATATCGTACTCAATAATCTGG